>JAVBRH010000219.1:0-5674 GCA_031548225.1 Apibacter sp. | reverse complement strand
AAATCGGGACGTTGCTGATAAATATTTACCAGATAACTTTCATTTAATCCCAAAACTATCTCTCCTTTTAGAACTACCGAATTAAATCCTTTCCATTTATTAATTCCTCCTGTTGTTTCCAGATGCTTGCTTATAACCTGTTCTGCCGTCTGGGAGAATCCTGTTGTCAAAAACAGGAAAAATGCAGTCAGCACTAAAAAAAATCTTTTCATATCAAAAATTTATACAATAAGTATGCCCCAATTTATAAAAAATTCCAGGCTGTAAAATAGTAAACCTGGAATTTTATGAAAATATTATATTTTATTAACTTATTTTCTACATTTCTTCATAAAGTGCCCGCAATTTCTCTTTGGTCATGATTTTCTGCCAGTCTTTACCTAAGGCATTTTCCCAAAGCGGAACCATTCCATAGGAAACATTAATCATAACATCGAATTGTTCATCTGTCAGACCTTTACAAATTCCCTGAGGTATTTCAATCTGGTTTTTTTCGACCATGTATTTAAATTCTTTTACCCCTTCCGGATAATAGTGTTCCAACCGGTCAAAAACAATACAATTCCCTACTCCGTGATGAGTTCCCAGAAGATAGGAAAGTCCGTAACTTACGGCATGAGCAACCCCTACCTGAGAATAAGCGATACTCATTCCTCCATGCCAGGAAGCCATCATCAGGTCTTCATCGGATTCTTCATCCCATTCCGGTTTTTGAACATACACTTTCTGGCAAAGTTCCAGAGCTTTTTCCCCATAACTTTTGCTGAACGCATTGAGATAAGTTCCGGTTAAAGACTCTATACAGTGAATATAACAGTCCATTCCGGTAAAGAACGCCTGGTTTTTTTCCACTCCTTTAACTAAGGCAGGATCCAAAATTACCTGGTCGAAAGGAGTAAAGTCGGAATTAATTCCCAATTTTCTTTCCGGGCCGGTTAAAATACAGGTTCGGGAAACTTCTGCTCCCGTTCCGCTGATAGTAGGAACTCCCACGTGATAAACCGCCGGATTTTTTACCAAATCCCAACCCTGATACCGGGAAGAAGAACCTTCGCTATTCATCATGATAGCTACGGCTTTCGAAGAGTCCATCACACTTCCTCCTCCGATACCGATAATTCCGGAAACCGTTCCAAATTCTTCTTTTAAAGAATCCCGGATAGCATCAATTCCCTTCGTTTTAGGCTCATCGGCTGTATCTATAAATATAATTTTATCTTTTCCTCTTAAAGGAACTTTTTTTGACAATTCCTTTCCCTCAAAAACCTTATCCAGCAAAAAGATAAAAGGATAGTCCTTGTTTCTTTTTTCTTCTATAATTTCTGATGTCTGATCGAAGCTTCCCCGGCCATATACTACACGGGGAACCATAGGGAAATTTCTGAATTTCATATACTTTTATTTTTTCTCGTTTATTTGCTCTTTTAAAATTTCATTGGCTCTTTCCAAATCTTCGGGAGTGTCGATTTCCACCCCTACAAAATCCGTTTCGATTAACTTTATTTTCATTCCGTATTCCAGATACCGGATACATTCTATTTTTTCCGCTTTTTCATTTTGCAGCATAGGAAGGCGGGTGAACTCTATCAAAGACTGTTTTCGGAAAGCATACACTCCCACATGTTCAAAATAATCGGCTGTAAATCCTTTTTCCCTCGGATACGGAATCACGGAACGGGAAAAGTATAAGGCATAATCGTCTTTGTCTTTGATTACTTTCACATAATTAGGGTCTTCAATCAAATTCCACTCTTCCATTTTCCGGATCAGGGTAGCTACATCGACAATCTTGTCCGGATCCTGTCTGAATGCTTCTATCAGCTGTTCTAACGGCTCTTTTTTCACAAAAGGCTCATCACCCTGTATATTGATAACAATATCGCATTCCAGGCTTTCTATCGCCTCTGCAATCCGGTCACTTCCCGTTTCATGCTCTTTAATGCTCATAATAGCCTTTCCTCCATTCCGGGTGATTTCATTATGAATGATTTCAGAATCCGTTACTACGAAAACATCATCAAAAAGTCCTGTTTCTACAGCGTTGTCGTAAGTGGATCGGATAACGGTTTTACTTCCCAGCATCCCCATTAACTTTGCCGGAAATCGGGAAGCTGCATAACGGGCAGGAATTACGGCTATAATTTTCACTCTGATTATTAAATTTAAGCAAAGTTAGTTAAATGTCTTTAATTAAAATTGAATTCGACATTCATTTTTCATCTTGTTTTACCAGTACAAACTCAACTCTCCGGTTTTCCTGGTCACATCCTTCCTGAGTTATTATTCCTTTTTCAACAAAATCCTGAGTGCAATGTAACTGGCTTTTCCCAAATCCCCGAACAATTAACCGGTTTTTATCTATACCTGCGTCAATTAAGATAGTGGCTATTTTCTGTGCTCTTTTTAAAGATAATTCTTTATTATAGGTATCTGACCCAACCCTGTCCGTATGACCATCAACATAGACTCCGTCGGCAAGCATATCCGGATCTTCCTTAAGAAGCTCTATAATAACCTTCATATTTTTATATGAGCTTTCCGTTAATTCTGCCGAATCAAATACAAAAAAAATATCCAAGGGTCTAGAACAAACTATTTTTACCGGACATCCTTTATTGGATGCTAATCCCGGAACGGTAGGGCATAGATCGTCTTTATCTAACACCCCGTCCCCGTCAGTGTCTTTATTGTCCTGTGCCCATGTAAAGGCAGAAAACAAACAAAAAATGGTTAAAAGAAATGTTTTTTTCATAACAATCAAACTTTAAAAGATCAATAGGCCTTTATAGAACAAAAGCCGCCTGATTTCAGGCGGCTTCTATAAAAATTAGTTTTTAATTACTTCTTTTTTGCAGGGGCTTCCACTTTTACCTTTATGTCTTTCGGTAAAATTTCTACCCGTCTGTTGATGTAATCACAATTTTCTTGTGTTTCTTTTCCTGCTTTAACATCAGCATCGGTACATTTCAATTGAGCTTTACCAAAGCCTCTGGCGGTCAGTTTGGATCTGTCTACTCCTGCATTCACTAATGCATCTACTACGGATTGTGCCCGTTTTTTAGATAGAGTCTGGTTGTAAGTTTGAGATCCTACCCGGTCGGTGTGTCCGTCAATGTAAGCTCCGTTAGCCAAGATATCACTGTCTGCTAATAATTTAACGGCTTTGTTAATGCTTGCCTTAGATTCAGGAGTGATCTCTGCGGAGTTAAACTTAAAGTTAATGTCTTTAAGAACTACATCCACGTCTGTTTTAGTAACAGGACAACCGTTATTGGATTTAGGACCTGGCACAGTAGGGCATTTGTCGTCAATATCAGGAATACCGTCTCCGTCGGTGTCAGGACATCCCTGGAATTTTGCAGGCCCTGCAGCATCCGGACAACGGTCTTCATTATCTGGAATACCATCTCCGTCTCTGTCTTTTACAGCCACTACCGGAGTCACAGGTACTTCTACCGGCGCCACTACGGCTTTTTTACCTCCGAAACGGAATACCACAGAAGCGGTATGTTGGAAAAAGTCGGCATAATTTTCTGAATAATTGGTTACCCAGTTATATTGAGACTCAATATTCAAACCGAAATTTTTGGTAAACCAGAAGTTGATCCCTACTCCTCCGTTTAATACGAAGTTGTCATCCCTTCCTGAGAATCTATCTTTCAATTCATAGGTTTCTTTATACCCATTGTCATAAGCGGTATAAGGATTAGCTTCATCAATTTCTATTCCGTCATAGGAATATTTATGATAGTTAGCCCCTATTCTTACGTATGGGTCAAACCATTTCAATGACTGGGATTCGCTGAACGGAGTCCATCGTAAACCTAATCCTGCTAAAAGGAAAAACTCATCTTCAAGTCTTAACCTCTTATTGTCCACATTACCTCCCGAAACCTGTAAATCAACAGCCAAGTTTTTTGCAATACTTCTGGCTAAAGTAATTTTAGGATACACAAAATCATAATCGTCTGTATCGAAATATCCGTCAAAAATACCATTGACTGAGGTATGGTCGGTTGCTGAAAATCCAGCCCCAAAATACCATTTATCGGTTCTATTTTGGGAAAACGCAAAGGCAGTTATCAGCAAAACTGCCATCATAGAAAGTTTGATTTTTTTCATAAGCAACAAAATAATGAGTTGTATACAAAGTAACACATTTTTATCTAATGTACAAAAAAAAGCTGCCTGATTTTCAGACAGCTTTTTGTATTAATACTAATTATTATCTAATTATTTCTTTTTTGGTGCAGCAGTTGCGGGTACTTCTACCTTAACTTTTAGGTCTTTCGGTAAAACTTCCACACGTCTGTTAGCATAATCACAAGCTGCTTGATCCGCATATAGGATATTTCCTTTTTCGTCTTTAGCACTGTTGATATCAGCTTGGTTACATTTCAATTGAGCTTTACCAAAGCCTCTGGCAGTTAATTTGGTTTTATCCACTCCTGCCTTAACTAGAGCATCTACTACAGACTGAGCTCGTTTTTTAGATAGAGTCTGGTTGTAAGTTTGAGATCCTACCCGGTCAGTATGTCCGTCAATGTAAGCTCCGTTAGCTAAGATATCACTACCTGCTAATAATTTAACCGCTTTGTCGATACTTGTCTGAGATTCAGGAGTGATCTCTGCAGAGTTAAATTTGAAGTTGATATCTTTTAGAACTAAGTTTACTTCTTTAGGAGTAATAGGACAACCGTGGTTTTCAACTGGTCCTGGTACGGTAGGACATAAGTCGTCTTTATCTAACACTCCGTCTCCATCAGTATCAGGCCAAGGACAACCGTTGTTTTCTTTTGGTCCAGGTACAGTAGGACATTGATCGTCAATATCAGGAATACCGTCGTTATCTGTGTCAGGACATCCTTGGAATTGAGCCAATCCCGGGGTGTCAGGACATCTGTCTTCATCATCAGGAATACCGTCTCCATCTCTGTCAGATGGTACTGGAGGTAATACTTCTGCTTTTTTAGCTCCGAATTTAAAGATAAGGGAAGCTGAATGCTGGAAGAAATCCGCATAGTCATTTCCGTAAGAAGTAGCCCAGTTATATTGAGATTCAATGTTTAAACCGAAGTTTCTAGTAAACCAGAAGTTGATACCTACACCTCCGTTCAATACGAAGTTATTATCGTTTCCGGAAAATTTTCCTGCTAAATCATGAGTTTTTTCATAATCATGATCATAAGAAGTATAAGGATGATTTTCATCGATTTCTATTCCGTCATAAGAATACTTGTGATAGTTAGCCCCTACTCTTAAATAAGGATCAAACCATTTTAGAGACTGAGATTCACTTAATGGCATCCATCGTAAACCCAGACCGGCTAAAACGAAAAACTCATCTTTAATTGCTAACCTTTTGTTGTCTATACTACCCACAGAAGCTTGTAAGTCAACTGCGAAATTTTTAGCTATGCTTCTGGCTACGGTCAATTTTGACAACATAGGCACTATACTGTAGTCCTTAGTATCAAAATACCCGTCAAACACACCACGAACCGAAGTGTGGTCAGTTGCATGAGCTCCAATTCCGATATACCATTTATCGGAAGTGTTCTGTGCAAATACAGAAGTAGCTAACATAGTGGCTACTGCTGTAACTAACAAATTGAACTTTTTCATATATAAAATCTAATTTTAATTGCAAAGTAACGTTTTTCCCAATTAACAA
>JAVBRH010000143.1:0-10099 GCA_031548225.1 Apibacter sp. | reverse complement strand
AAACTAACAGCCTCAAAACACAATATGAATTCTTCAGCAGAGCCTCCTGCCTTCATTAATTTTACTAAAAATAAAAAGAAAGTAACACTTATAATAACGGAAGCTCCTTTGCCTAAATAAAGCCGGGAGGTAAAATATATCGAATAAGCAAGGATAACCCAACAGACCAGTTCAATGATGAACATTCCGAAAAAAGAATCAGAGGAAATAAGATAACCTAAGGCATAGATGAAGAAAATAAAAGGCCCTTTGTGATCAAAGATTTCTGTATATAAAGTTCTGCCGTTTACCATTCCTTTGGCTACATTGAAATATATATTAGGATCTGCCCATTCATTGGTTATATAAAGAGGAGACATTTTGGAACAGTAGAATAATAAAAAGAATGTATATACCAATAATAAAAGCAGATAACTTTTTTCTTCAGCTAAAACGGAAAATATATTTTTTTTCATTATACTCTAAATTAAGGTTCCTGTTGTGAAATTATGATTTAATGGATTAGATTTTTTGTTCTGCGAGTTGCTCAAGTAATTCGGCAGCTCTTTTATTACCCCCTGCTTCAATAAAGGACTGTTGAATTTCCCTGGCTGCTGTTTTATATTTGGGGTTATACAAAAGTTCATCAATGGCATGCTCAACATCCTGAATTCTCATCCGTTTGTATTTGATTCGTATTCCGCATCCATATTGTTCAATAAGCATAGCCGTGTGTCCCTGGTCAAAAGCCATAGGAATAATCAGCATAGGAATACCATTCATATAAGTATCACAAACGGTGTTTAACCCTCCATGCCCAATTACCACATCCACATGTTTTAAGAGTTTAGACTGAGGAACATAGTTTTGTACAATAAAATTGTCCGGCCATTTTTCTACAGTAGCGGGGTCTGTAGCCACAACAACCGTAACATCTTTATGGCCTAAGGCCTGTATCATTCTGCTAAAAAATTCCCTGCGGATGTCGACCAATACGGTTCCCAATGAAATATAAATTTTCGGGTTTTTGGCTTTTTCCAATCTTTCCCAGTCAAAAGGAGTATCATCCGGTCTCCCGGTAAGCGCTCCGATAAATTTCATATAGGGAGGGCAGTCTTCGTCTTTATAACCTACAAATTTTTGGGAGGTATAATACATATTTAACTGCCTGGAAAGTATAAATTCTTCGTCTTCATATATTCCGACAGACTGCTGTAATCCTGCTATGGAATCGTGTACCCATTGAGTCACTTTAGGAGCTGTTTGCGGATCATGCAGAGCATTTGGAGTAATAGGAGTAATGGTTGCCAACGGAATTTTTTTTATGTGGGCAGTTAATCCTCCTACAAAAGAAATACAATCATTTACGATTACATCAGGTTTATATTCATCTGTCAGGGCAGTAAATTCATCAAACATGATTTTCGCAAAGGGAATATAAGTATCCTGCAATCCAAGCCTTAAGGCTTCCAGGGCAGGCATATTAGCTCCTTTATCCTGCAATTTGATAATATCCTCTATTTCTTTTTTATTTTTTTGAAACGATTTTTCTAATACGAAAAAATGCCCTCCGGAGGGGATAAGTTCCGGTTTTATACCTGTCAACCCTGCCCAGGCGACTTCATGACCTCTTTCCAGAAGAGTACGACCTATGCTCAGGGTAGGATTGATATGCCCGAAAAACGGCGGTACTACAAATAAAAATCTTGCCATAGTTTCTATTGTTTTTTTATCAGGGCTTCCAGATAGTCGGCTCCTTTAACTACTCCTCCCGCTTCTTCAAAAGATTTTTGAATATTCCGGGCGTTTTGTTTATATTCATTTTCATTCAGGACAGACCTGATGGCATCTTTTAGCTGAGAAGGCTTGAAACGGTTGAAATTAAGCCGTATTCCCGCACCATTATCAGTTACACAACTCGAAACATAAGATTGGTCGTATGCAATGGGAATAACTACTAAAGGAATACCATGGAATAGGGTTTCACAAACAGTATTGTGTCCACCATGACATATCACTGCCTGCATATGAGGGATTACTTCTAATTGAGGTATTTGTTTTTGTATAATGAAATTATCCGGAATATATTCGAATAATTCAGGATCGGAAACAACAATTACACCTATATTTTCATTCTCCAAAGCCTCTGTCACTTTTTTGAAAAATTGTAATTTTTGTGAATGGTCAAAAGTAGTTCCGATACTTACCAGTATTTTAGGACAATCTCCCATTGCTTTCAATTTTTCCCAGTTAAAAGGAATATCCTGAGGTCGGGAAGTCATTGTGGGGCCTATAAATTTATAATTGGAAGAAAGGTTGTTGACTCCAAAAAACAATTCAGAAGTGTAAACTAAGGTTAGCCGAGAAGAACAGTCTAAACGCGTTTCCCCCGGAACACCCATTTTTTTCTGAAAAGAAACTACCTGTTCTCCTTCCCATTCATATATTTTGGGAAAGGCGGGGTTTGCCTTGATGGAAGCCGGCGCCGTAACTGATGTTGCATAAGGGATATTGTTTTTATAAGCAGCTGTAGCTCCGGCAAAAACCTGATGGTCGGTTATGATCACATCTGGGGTAAAATCATTCAGTAATTCTTCAATGCCTTCAAACATGAAGGTATTCATAGGGTTTAATACTTCATCGTATAAGAATTTAAGGCTGTCAATACCATAAACATTCCTTTTTTGAAGTTCTTTTATATGTTCATTCAATTTATCTTTTTCCTTCTCTGTGAGCCTGATAGGAATCATAAGTAACTCCCCTCCTTCCGGAAGATAGTTTTTAAGGTTAGGATCAAGGCTAATCCAGGAAACATCGTGTTTTCTTTTCAAGAGCTCGCTTCCCAGACTTAGGGTAGGATTGATATGTCCCGATAAAGGGGGAACTATGAATACAAATTTTGCCATACTATGAAAAAAATACACTTAATTCTTTGTTAATCCACTCAGGGTTTTGAACAGGGATATTATGATCTCCTTTTCCCGTAAATAAGGTAGAATTGGGAATGCAGGATTTCAGAAATTCTCCGTCAGGTAAACAATCAGAATCAGTGCCGTATAAAAGCAGCGTTTCTTGTTGTACCTGATTCATATTTTCCCTGGTGGAAAACTGTTTGTCTTTTACCAAATCCTGAGGCATAGAGGTTTCATGAAGGAGAAAATGGTACAATTTTTTGTTTTTTTCCAATTGTCTTTTACTGGGAACCAGATTAGTTGAAATACTATAGTTTTTCATATAGTGTTCTAAAAATTCATCTCCGAATTTTTCAATAATACGTTCGGTCTCTCCATCCCTGTCTGTAATGGGTGATTCAATAACCGCCAGTTTTTTCACTTTTTCAGGGAAATGAATGGCGGTATATAACGCAATTATACCTCCAAAACTATATCCAACCAAATCCACCTGGGATAATTTCATGGCATCCAGTATATCAAGCAAATCCTGAGTCAAGGTTTTCAAATCATATCCATGATCGATCCGTTCGCTTAGCCCATGGCTTCGTAGGTCGTATAATACTACATGGTATTTTTTTGCCAGTTCAGGAGCTATGTTGAAATAAAATATGGAAGAATTGGTAAACATCCCATGAATCATTACAATGGTTTCAGAGGCTTCCCGATTTAATTCCAGTATATGTGTTTTATTATTATTTGTTTGAATTATTGGCATTTACAATGTAATTGACAACGTCTTTTATAGATAAATTAATTAATTGTTCCATTTCCATTTCAGATAACCAACCGTTAAAGTCGATACCTTCTCCGTAAGTGCTTTTCACTTTTTCAGCGAAAGAAACGATTTCTATACTGTCCATTTCCAAATCCTTGGTAAAAGAACTGTCCGGAGTAATATCCAGTTCCTCTGCAATATCTTCTCCAACGACTTCCGTTATGAATTTTTTCAATAATTCAAAAACTTCTTCTTTTTGTTGTTCTATAGAGTCCATCCGATTATAAAATTATTATATTTAATTGTTTGAATAGTTGTATTTTCTATAAGTAATTCCTCTCCATTGATAGAGATGATTTCGAATCGTTTAGGATTTCCTTTTAAACCAATCCCCAGCATCTTTCCATAAGCTTCTTTAGCTACCCAGAAACGAGTGCTCCACTCAGATAAATCCCTACCTTTTAACAAAGTTAGCTCTTTTTCAGTAAAGGTCAATTCTAAAAAGCCTTTATCTCTATTTTCAATAGTTTCTATATCAATTCCCACAGGTTTGTCAGAAACAATACTCACCGAATTCATTCCTTTATGGGCCAGTGATATTTCCAATCCTTCGGTTTCTTTTACCCCATGAACGGAAGGTTTATGGTTGGAGTCATACTGGAAATTAAATTCAATAGGGAAATATTGTTTTCCAAAATGTTTTTGTATATAAGCCCGGGAAGCGTCTTTTAAAACCACACGGCTAATCAGATAATCTTTTCTTTTATTGAGCTGTAAGGATCTGTAATGTTGTTTTTCTTCCTGATTCAGGTGTATTCTCATTATAAAATCCCAGTTTACTGCTTTGTTGTAAGCATTATCAAAAAAATAAACCTGTGGAGCTATTTCTTTAGACAGTAAATGGGTTGCCGGCATCATAGTCAGATTCCATAATTTTTTGTCAAATCCGCCGAATCTCTGATTTTTCCAGTTTCTTATGAAACACCAGATTTTCCCTTCACGTTTGATTATAATATCAGCAACAGCAAATTCATCTGTTAATGAAGTTATTAAACAGTAATACTCAAAAATTCCACTTTGGTCATTTATATCCTGATAAAAATTAATCTCATCCACTTTTACCGGAAAACTGACACTTGATTCTTCAAGGGTTAATTGTAAATACAATCCGAATAATTGCCCAATATTATCTAATAAAGAACCTTTTCCTTCCGCTTTTTTAATAATTCCCTGAAGTCCTTTTCGGGTTACTTTTGTAACTTCTACAATCCCTTGATAGGCAGGCCCGTGAAACATATGCTCTTTATAAATCTTTTCAGGAGTTGGCGGAGTTACTATGTTCTCTCCCATGTCTATATCCTGAGTATAAGTAACAGGTGGTTCAAGATAAGAATCTCCTAAAGTAACTTCAGCAGTAGCATAGTTTTTAATTCCTAAAGAAACTGTATTTTCCGATTTCCAATATCCGGTTATGATCTGTTCAAAAGGCTTATATACTTCCATCCATTGAAAAACACTTACAGGTCCTAATTGCAATACTTTTCTATCTAAATCCTGTTTATGTGCGGCCTCAACCAACAACTCAAATGTCATGGTCATAGGAATAACAGGATTTAAATCTTCCGGATTAGTCCAATATTCGGGCTGTTTAACCAGGGAGTGATCAATTACATAAGGGTGGGTCTCCAGACTGACATATAAATTTTCTTCAAATGTTTTTCCTTCTTTGTTGGTAAAAGATTCAGTTTCAGATCCGGCTGTAACTTTCTGGGGCTGTAATTGCACGGAATTTCTATCTATTGCATCATGGGTCTTGTTGAGTGTATTCTTTTGCTGGATAATTCCGGCAAGTTCCGTATGCATGGAAACTAATTCTTTTATATTTTCATTAATTGCCTGTAATACGGGATGATTTGAGTTTATATGAAATGAGCCCGGAGAAATAGCCTGAGCAGAAGAAACATATTTCTTTGTTATTTCTTTTAACAATGGAAAATCCTTAATCAGTAATGTGGGGTTTAAGGATAATTGTATTTCTTCAGCAGAAACTTCCGAATCTTCTTTTATTCCTAAAAAAGATGCATCAACTTCTCTTCCCTCAATAAATAAGAGAGCCAATACTCTTCTTAATTGTTCTAAAGTGGACCTCGTAGTTACACAACAAGATATGGCTGCATATTCCTGGTCTTTTAGGGTATCATCTACAAAACCGATCAAACTTCCACTCCCTACCTGAATAAATACCCGCACTCCTTCTTCATGATATAATTTTTCTATAAGTTCACGAAAACGGACAGCCTCCAATAAATGTCGGAGGGTTAATGCTTTAAATTCTTCCAAATTCGTAGGATACAAATCTAAAGTGGTAGCAGACCATATAGGTATTTCATTTTTCTGAAGTTCGATGTGTTCCAAACCTTCGTGGAAAATATCAAGCTTATCTTTAATAAATGGCGAATGAAATCCGGATTGAAAAGTCAGTATCTGATAAAAAATTTGTTCTTTCTTTAAAATAACGATGAGTTTATCCAATGCTGTTTTTGTTCCGCAAAGCAATATCTGGTTGGGGCAATTATCATTAGATAGATAAAGGTCGGGAATCTCTTTAATCAGAGGATCCAACTTTTCCATACCACAACCTACAGCAATAAAATAAACATCTTTCAATTTAATTTTTTCAGGATCCAAAGACTGAAGCAGGTCATCTACTACAGCATTGGAAACCAGTCCTCCTGCTTTTGCCGCAAACCATTCACCCAGGCTATGTCCGGCATTCATATCAGGAGTAATCCCCAATTGTTTAAGTGAGGCATCTATAAGTTCTCCTCCATGGAACTGCTTGAAGGCATGGTTTAACAAAAGATTTTCTTTTGCCATTTCTTTGGGAATCGTATATCCGAAATAATCGGCAATGCTTTTCACTTCAGGGTCTGAAGAAGGGTCAAAGCCAGGAAATAAAAAAGCTATTTTTCCTTTATTATCTAATAATAAAGGCTCATTGGAGAACCATATATCCTGCCGGCCTTTCCAGTATTTCTCTTTTGAAATAAGTCTTTTTGCTTTCTTTATACGATCGGTTGTCGGATTGAAAAGTACTAAGCGATAGGTATCTTCAGAATTGAAAGATGAAAAATCTTTATCGTCAAGAGCCTGTAAAAGAGCTTCTTTTGATGAGGCAGTTATAGCAATTACATCATCATTAAAAGAAGATTTTGTCTGAATTCCCGGTTTTTCACCAAAGGATTGTACTATTGTATGGACATTCATCCCTTCTGGGTCGAAAGCACTTACTCCGGCAGTAAGGGGTAAAATATCGCTATCCCAGTCTGTTACTTGTTGAACAGGGGAAAAACAGGTTTCTTTCAGTTGTTTTATAGGGTTTTCACAATGTAAAGTCGGTGGAATCTGCCTGTAATAAAGGGCTAAAGCAGTTTTTATTAAACTGGTAATTCCGGAAGCAGACAAAGTATGTCCTATATTTGATTTTACTGAGCCTATCAAGACTTTATGAGAAGCAGAATTATCCTGAAAAACCTCTGTCAGAGTTTCAAGCTCTGTCAAATCTCCCTTTTGAGTAGATATTCCGTTTATCTCAATATAATTAACGTCCTTAGGTTGTATATTTGCTTTTTCCCAGGCATCCAGAATGGCTTTTTTCTGTCCTTTGTTTTTCTCCGATTTATTATTGCTTGTACCAATTCCTTTGATTACCGCATAAATTTTATCGTTATCGGTGAGAGCCTTATCTAATTTTTTTAAAATGACAAATCCTGCTCCTTCACTAATCAACAGGCCATCTGCTTCTTCACTGAATGGGCTCATTTGTTGCTTATGAGAAAGAATTCCTTTTTGGGAAAAGATACTCCAAAACGGAGAGTTTTGACTGAATTGGATTCCCCCGCAAATAACCATATCTGCTTTTTCACTGAGCAGTTCCTGAATGGAATGATCTACAGCAACCAGGGAACTGACAGAAGAGGCATCAACCGTATAAGCGGTTCCTTCTATATTGAATTTATTCGCTATAATAGAGGCAATTGGATTGGAGAGTGTTCCTTTAACTTCTTTGGTAGAATTTTTATTTTTCTGAAATTCTCCTTTAATTTTTTCAATATCTTCCTGAGAGAGTTCAGGCAGTATATTTTTAATTACTTCTGCTATTTGCTCTCCGGTATGTACCGTATTAATCAATTTCAGTTCTTCCTCTCCTATGTAATTTTCTTTACCGATAATTACAGAACTGTTTTTTAAAGATATTTCTTTTTCAAATATTTGAGCATCTTCTAAAGCCTGATGCACTAATTTCAACACTAATAGGATAAACGGATCTGCCTTTTCTGCTTCGGAAAGGGAAATTCCGAGCATATTAGGGTCAAGGGAAATATGCGGGATAAATCCTCCTCTATGACAATAGAAATGATTCGTTCCTGTTGGATCATCCTGGAAATAGACAGGATCTATCCGGTCCTCAGGCACTTCCGAAGTGGAGTCAATCCCGTTTATAAGATTATTCCAAAAATCGCTTATATTTTCAGCTCCAGGAAGAAAACACGACATCCCTACAATTGCAATATCCGTATTTTTCATGATTTAAAATCAGATGCCAAAAAATTGTTTAACTCCATTTCCTCCTCCCATAATCAATACCTGATTATCATGTCCGTACTTTAATTCATTGACGAAATCACGCCCCCCTTGTTTTAAAGGAATTAGAGAAACTCCTCTTTTATTAAATTCGCCTTCTAATTCACTGGATACCATTCCTGCTCCTTTCCCCGGCCCCCAGTTTATAGTTAGTATCCGGGTTTGGGTTTTTCCTTTTGATGCCCAGGCTGTCAGGTCAAAGACACTATTGGCAGCAGCATAATCCGACTGCCCTCTGTTTCCATATACAGAAGCAATGCTACTAAAGAAAACCAAAAATTTAACATCCGGATGAAGTTCTTCTAATAATACATGCAAGGGTTTTATTTTGGTTGAATATACCTGTTCAAAAGCACTTACAGTTTTGTGTACAAATAATTTATCCACTAACAATCCTGCTGCATGAATAACACCATCTATTTTACCATATTGTTTATAAATATCCTGTATAAGATTGCGTAATCCCTGTTCATTGGTTACATCCAGTGAGATATAAGTCACTTTTGAACCCGACTTTTCAATATGGGCAATAGCATCGATGATGTGATTAGCCTTGTCTATTTTTTGAATCTTCTTTTCAATTTCAGCAGGTACGGTCATATGTTCTTCGTTAATCAGGTACTTGCGTATTTCATTTTTGTTTTTCAGGGAAACATATTTATGATCTTCTTCCGCTGGTTCAGGGGAACGGCCTACCAGGATATAGTGGCAAGGATATTCCGTTGACAGTTGTGCTGTTAGTTCAGCGGTGATCCCTTGTGCTCCTCCCAGAACTAAAACAACAGAATCTTTATCCAGAGATAAATTTGAGCTTCCGTTAAGTGAAATATTTTCAGGAATTAGATTGAAGCGGAACCGTCCGGAATCTGTATAAACAACTTCCGAGGCCATATCCGTAGAAGTCAATTCATCCAATATAATCTGAGGTAGTGATTTAGATTTAAAAACAGAGTATGAGATAATTGCCCTGCAATTTATTTTTGAAAACTCCCGGGCAAGACTCTTAATCAATCCGGGATACCCCTGTATCTTTTTCAATTCAGTAAGATCTGTTTTATCTTTAAGCTCTCCCATGATATCGCTAAAAGTATAAATCCATTTAATATGATCCAGGTTTGTATGTTTGATCATGGTAAATACTTCATTGATCGTATAATGTACAGAAGATTCCGAAGCATCTAAAATCAGTAATCCGTCGTAAGAAGACAGATCTGCTTCTGTTCCGGAAATTATATCCACCTCTGCCCCCTGAGCTTCCAATGTTTTCTTAACATTTTTAGCCAGAGTCTTTCCATCATCGGTTAATGCAAACCGTTGTCCCTCTAAGGAGAGTTTTTCTGATGAATTTAATGGCCAGTTTTCCAGTTCAAACCGTGTTCTTAAAAGAGGTTCTTCTGCTTTCTTATTTGTCTCCAGGGATTTTTCCAGTTCTGCAATGGAATTGGAGTCAAAAGATACGGAATTAGTATTGGCTGCCGGATTCGGGGCAATGACTTTCGCTGGTTCTGTCAAATCTCCTTGTACCATGTCTTCCACCCATCCGATTACACCATTCAGGGTTTTGATGGAAGCCATTTTTTCAATAGCATCTTCAGATTCTTCAAAGCCTCCTTCCAGTTTTAATTTTTCCTTTAATGCCCCAATTATTTCCATCCTTTTAATGGAATCAATACTTAAATCTGCTTCCAAATCAAGGTCCAATCCCAACATGTCCACAGGATATCCGGTTTTTTCACTTACGGTTTCCAGCAAAACATTCTTTATTTCTTCTGTGGAAACGGTAACGGCAGGACTGGTAACAGTTTCC
>JAVBRH010000122.1:0-9399 GCA_031548225.1 Apibacter sp. | reverse complement strand
CATTCACAATAGGAATTACTTTATTTTCCAGCATCACTTCCATACAGTTCCGCTGATTGAGGTAATGACGACGGGTGGAGAAATCCTCTTTGGTTGCAAGAATTTGTCCGCAGACAATTCCATGCTGGTGAAACAGATCGTAATAGCGGTTGATAAGCTTTACCTGCCCCACAGCGGAATAAAGCTGGCGTGCGGAAACAGAATCCAATTTGGATTGGGTTTTTATTTCCGTTTTTCCCGAGGCTACTGCTCCCGAAGAAACCAGAATTACCTCCATATTATTTTTATGAAGCCCGGCAATCTGGTCGGTAAGCGCAGACATACGGGTAACATCCAATGTGCCGTCTTTCCGGGTCAATACCTGGCTCCCTATCTTTACCACGATACGATCTTTCATAAAAAATACTTCAGAATGTACAAAGTTAAGAATTTATTCCATCTTTACAGCTTCTTTTAACATCCGAACTATTCCATTTTTACTTACAAAAATTTAACTATTCTTTCTCTTTTGCACAAAAAGCCCAGATAAAAACAAAAACCCATAACGCAATTGTCCAGCCACCAAAAAGATTTATCAAAAATATCAAAAAAGTAGCTGTAGAATTTCTGCCCGATGCTATAATAGTCGGTAAGAAATAAATAAACAAGGCGACAATTCCAAATAAAATAAGAAAGATTATTTCCACTATCCTACTTTTAAATTATAAGGGATCTTCCTATTGTCAAAATAGCATACTAAACAAAGACATAGGAGAACATTACTTCTTTAAGGACACTTCTATGGTAAAATCTCCTTCCCAGGGATCTCCGGCCATAATATTTTCATTAACGGCAAGAGTGTAAACTCCATCGAAAGAAAATGCATACTCCATTTCCTGTCCGAAAGGGCCGTCCATAGTTCCGTCAGGAAGCTTGATTTGTGCGATGCGTACATTGGCATCCGGAGCCTGAGAGGACAACCGGGCAGAGAGCTTTTTAAATCCCTGGGATTGAAATTGGATGTAAACCGTCTGACCTTTGTTTTTATGAGTTTGGATTTTCCCTTTTCCTTCAGTCAAACTGAGCTTTACAATAGTCGAATCGGAAGAAACCACCGGAGAATCGACTTTTACTGTCTGGGTTACGGTGTCTTTTGTTATACTGTCTTTTTTTTCGGTCATTTCCTGTCCTTTCTTGTCAGAACAGGCATACAGGGCAAAACCTGTGATTGTAAGTAATAATAGGGCTCTTTTCATGAGGGTGTTAATTAAAATTAAGTTTAGTAAAGATAGGTATATTTTGTGTTTTATATGTTTTAATTTGTATTGAATCATTTAAAAAGCTATTGGCTATTAGCTGTTAGAGAGATGCTTCCTATCGTCAGCATGACAATCCCCGGCCCCAAAGGGGAGTAACCCTCCTTTTGGAGGGTTTGGGAGGATTTATTGGCATATCTGGACATTGTCACATTAGTCAATCTTACACCTTACTCCTTACATCTTACTCTTTATGTCTAATCTAAAATCGTAATTCGTAAATCTAAAATGATTTCCCCCTCCGGGGTTAGGAGATTTTTTTCAATTTTGTCTTTCTTTTATTTTTCATAAATATTTTCAAAAATAATATGCGGAATTAGATTATCTTTATGAAATTATTTATCGGTATTATAATACATCCGGCCTATGGCAGCAAACAATCGCTTACTCTCCCTGGATATTTTACGAGGGATCACTATTGCAGGAATGCTTCTGGTAAACAACCCCGGCTCCTGGGATTATGTATATGCTCCTTTGGATCATGCTGAATGGATCGGGTTAACTCCTACGGATTTGGTATTTCCTTTCTTTATGTTTATCATGGGAATATCCACTTATATTTCGTTAAAGAAATTTCAATTTCAGCCTTCCCGGACTACGATTTACAAAATCATCAAACGGTCTTTCCTTATTTTCCTTATCGGGGTAGGCATTGCCTGGCTTTCTCTGTTTTGCAGGACTTTCCATGAATCTGCCGAACTTCCTTTCTGGTCCCGTCTCGGAACTTCCGCCTGCAACTTTGAAAATCTCCGGATACTGGGGGTTATGCAGCGACTGGCCCTGACCTATGGAGCTACAGCTTTAATTGCCCTGTTTGTAAAACATAAATATATTCCTTATATCGTCGGGACCACTTTGTTGTTTTATTTCTTTATACTTTATTTTGGGAACGGTTTCGAAAGGAGTGAAGATAATATTATCTCGGTAGTAGACCGGGCTGTATTGGGGGTAAACCATATGTATAAAGACGGAGGTCTGGCTATAGATCCAGAAGGTCTGCTAAGCACTCTTCCTTCCATCTGTCACGTACTGATCGGTTTTCTTTGCGGAAGGATTATTCTGGAAAACAAGGATAATTCCATGCGTGCACTCAATCTTTTTATTGTGGGAAGCATACTTACTTTTACTGGTTTCCTACTAAGCTACGGATGTCCAATTAGTAAAAAAATATGGTCGCCTACTTTCGTACTGACCACTTGCGGACTGGCATCCAGCCTGCTGGCCTTGCTTATCTGGATTATCGATATAAAAGGTTATAAAAAATGGTCTCTTTTCTTTGAGGCATTCGGGGTAAATCCTCTCTTCATCTATGTTGCCGGAGGCGTTATCTCTATCATGCTTAGAAGTATTTACTTTACTTACAATGGAGAACCTATTAATCTGCAAAAATATTTTTATTCGATTATTTTACAGCCTGCTTTTGGAAATTATGTCGGCTCGTTACTCTTTGCTTTGTGTTTTATAACCGTGTGCTGGCTGATCGGTTACATTTTATATAAGAAACGGATTTTTATAAAATTGTAGTAACAAATCCTCCCACACCCTCCGAAGGAGGGCTTTTCCCTAAAACTGGGAGATTGTCATGCAAAACACAAATAAAAAAAAGAATTTTAGATTTCAGATTGTTGATTGACAAGAATCAATGATAAATCCTACTTCAGTTATTCAATTATTTAGTTATTCGTAAATCAACAATCGTAATTCGTAAATCTAAATTCTAATTTAGCGGGAGGATACTATTTTTGAAGAGTTTTTATTTAACTTCCATTTCCTGTAAAGTCCGCCCAAATATTGCAACAGCGAAAAAAACAGGGGAAGTAAAAGCAGTACAACTAACTGGGCTGCATGAGAATAATTTCCTTCATCAATGAACTTCTCTGCTGCAGGAATACCTTTAAAAATAAGTGAAATCCCTATTATATAAAACTGATAGAAAAACCAGCCCCAGGCATTGGTGGTTGACGGAGAAAAAATGAAGCAAAGCAACCATAAAAAAACTCCGACAAAAAATATCATAAAATATTCATAAACCCGGGTTTCTTTATTAGTCAATAAAAATCCACTGGCAAAATAAAAGAAAACAATAAGGGCAGAGCCTCCCCACAATAAGCCCTGTGTGAGATCTATAACAGAAAGGGCAAAAAACAATAGTACACAAATAGCTATATGGGGAATTAGAAATCGTATTTTTTTCATGATCAAGTTATGGTAAGTTTATATTTTTCCAGCAATCCTACCAATCCTTCTATGGAAAATTTTGCCCTGGTGATTTTGTTTACTTCCGGATCTAAAGAAAAGCCATAGGCTGTCCGGAAATCGGCTCCTTCCAGATCCGAGGCCTGAAAAACCGCACCGTTCAGATCGCAATTTTCAAAAGAGGAATAGGGAAATTCGGACTCTACAAATTCCGCTTCCTTAAGACTACAGTCTTTAAACTTTAAATTTTTTATCTTTAGTTTGTAAAAGGAAGAAAAATCGAGAATACAACCCTCAAAATTAAACGATAACAGAAAGGGATTACAATATTCAAACCTCAGCCCCATCAGTTTACCGTTTTTGAATCTGACCTTCCGGAAAGAAGTGTCGGCCAGTTTTACCATGCTTAAATCACAACCGTCAAATTCACACTCGGAGAACATAAAACCGGAAAAATCTGATTCGGAAAAATTACAATTAATAAAAGTACAGTTTTCATAATCCCCCAAGGGAAGATTTTCCTGTGAAAAATCTTTTCCCTTAAATGTCTGATCCTGTATATAATTCTGGTTCATATCTTCCTTCTGATTTCAATCCTGCGATAAAAATACACATTTTTAACTAAAAGCTATTGGCTATCGGCTATTAGTCTTTAGAGAGATGCTTCCTGATGTCAGCATGACAGCATTACGTTTAGTTTGTCTTTCTGGACAGAGCGAAGCGAAGTGAAGAAGCTCATTAGCAAATTCTGTTATTCAATTACTCAGTTATTGTTTCATTGACATATTTCCTCAGAGACCGAAGCAGGATTAGAAACAACTATTTTTCGAAAATTATTATAAACTGTGAATTAATCTGTCTTTTTGAAAATAACTAAAAAATTCCGGGCCAGTCTTTCTTTGTATTCTTCGCTATCCGGCTCTACGGTATTCAGGTCTATATGAGAAACTTTCCTCACATTATACTCCCCGTTTAATCCTTTTATTAATTCATCTGTATCTGCGTTATGACAAAGCACCCCTACGTATTTTTTATCATGTTCTGCCAATTGCAGGATAATTCCGTTTTGATCTATAACCGGAATCTTTTCTCCGTATTCCCAGACAACTTCTGGAGTTGTATATTTATACTCATACAGATCCATCTTCTCTCCTGTGAATCTGTGTAAGGTTTTTACCGACTTATAATTCGGATTGTAAAGAAAACTCTTCTCCAACGGAAAAGCAAAAATCATAACCATGCACTGAAGGATAATCAGTGAATAAAACGCCTGCCTGAATTGAGCCTGCTTCAAATACCAGAATATAAAAATTCCTGTTATAAACAATGCCAGGGATGAAAGAATTGCCCAGTTCATCTGTGTTGAAACCTTTTATTTAAAGACGAAAAACAAAAGGAAAGGATATACAATTCCTACTAATCCGACTATGCCAAAACTAATATAGGCAAGAACCTTATCCGTTTTGGTTTTCAACCCGGAAAGCACATATTCTACATAAAAACCTGTATTTAATGCCAGAGGAATCAAAGTAGGAAGTATATATCTCACTTTTTTTTCAGGAACTACGCTCAGCAGCACTAAAGAAGCCAGCGTCCATATCAAAGTAAACCGGTAGGCTTTTATGTTGGAAACCCTGGACTTCATGTAAGGATAAATCAATGCCAGTAAAGCCGGTATGGCCCAGATTCCGGATTGAATAAAAAAGCTCCAGTAATAAAAAAACGATTTTGAGTTGTAGTCGTTTACCCAACGGGAAGTTTCCGTGTCTGCCATCCTCGCCAGAGGCTCCGGATCTGCCCAATGAACATATACAGACCACGAAATTCCTATAATTATGCCTATTGCCAGATAAATCCCTAAAGCTGCCAGATATTTCTTTTCTTTTCTTAACTTAAATTTATATATCCAGCCGTAAGCTATTAAAAAAGGTAAAAATAAAGCATACAGGGAAATCGGGCCTTTACTTAAAATAGAAAAAGCAAAAAATATTCCCCCTATAACTGCATTTCCATAAGGAGCTTTTTTCTTCCGGAGTATCTGCCACAGATAGTAAATGGAAATGATCATAAAGCTATGGCAATACATATCCCATTGATTATCCCTTCCTGCAAAATAAATATAAAAGGAGGTAATTAAAATAAGTCCGTTATGAAAACTGTTTTTGTAGGACAGTCCCAATTTAAGCGAAAACTTGTAAATATATAAGACTAATAAAAAGGTAACAAAGGCTACGGATAATCGTAAAATAAAAAGGCTGTTAAATCCGAAAACAAGTCCCAGAGAAGCAGTCATCCAGGTAGGTAAAGGAGGTTTTTCATAGCGGGGATCCCCGTTAAGGGTTGTCAGTATCCAATGATTGTCCTGCACCATTTCCCGGGCAGTAATCAGATTCCGGGCCTCCATAATATTTACAGGAAGAACTCCCAGATTGCTTACCAACATGGCTACTGAAACAATGAATAAAAGTAAGATATATTTATATGAATTAGGCTGCATGGTTACTTTTTCTTAGAATAATGATATTCCGGGCATAGACAATGATCCCCATACAATGCCCTGCAAACAGAACCGGATCTTTCCTTATAATGGAATAAGTAAAAATCATTAAAGACCCTGCCAGACTCAACAGCCAAAACCCCATAGGAAGTTCGGATTTTTTGACTTTTTCCGAGTAAATCCATTGGTAAACAAAACGCATAGTAAACAATACCTGTCCGAAACTTCCCCACAATAATAACCACAAAGGGATATTTTCCTTGCTAAAAAGTTTATGAATGTCAATTGCTCCGTTCCACAAACTTAAACCAATGGCAATTGCCGGAAAAAAATAAACAAAAAACCGGAATACGGTATGATATTTCATCCAGGCATTATGCAGATGTATATTACGGATATAAATATAATAGGTAATAATCTGCCCCAGCATAATGGAAAAATCATGTCTTAAATATCCATATAAAAACAGGAAAAAAGAAGCGACTAAACTTACCTGCCAGAAAATCAGATCAGAAGTTACTTTTTTATTTTTCTCCGCTGAAATCCATTGAATAATCATTCTGCTGGAAAAGAGAATCTGTGCCAGAAACCCCAATCCAAGCGTTAAATACTTAAAAAGCCTGTCTCCTGAAAATACATCGGTTAAAAACGAAATCATATTTTCTTCTCGGCTACTTTATAGTTAATATATTTCTTTTTCATCCACAAATAAGCAAAACAATCACTCAAAGGACCTAATAACCGATTCCATAAGTGAAATTTGGATTCCCCCGCTATTCTTTCAAAATGCTGCACCGGAATTTGCTTTACCTTTCCGTTCTGAAGCTGAATCATTGCAGGAAAGAAACGGTGTAATCCTTTAAACATAGGGATTCTTTTCGCGTATTCCGTCTGAATAATCTTCAACGGACAACCCGTATCATCCATTCCGTCATGGGTAAAAGCCCTGCGTATTCCGTTTGCTATTTTTGACGACATATTTTTCACAAAACTGTCTTTACGGCTTGCCCTCACTCCTGTTACCAACTGATATTCCTCTGCATAATCCAGTAAAACATTAAAATCCATGGGTGTAGTCTGTAAATCCGCATCAATATATCCCACCCATGAAGTATCGGCATAATCAAACCCCGCTTTAATCGCCGGACTCAATCCGTAATTCCGGTCAAACGAAATGTAAGTGAAATCTTCCGTTCCCTCGCAAATCTTTTTTATAACGTCAAGACTTCCGTCCTGAGAGCCGTCATTCACAAAAAGAACCTTGGTTTTCTTCTTTGCTACATTCAAAAAGGCCTGCATTTCATTTTTCACCCGTTCCAGATTATCTTCCTCATTAAAAACCGGTATAATTACCGTTACTTCGTATTCCATGTAATTTTGGATAAAAATAATTTCCAAATTTATGTAAAAATAACTAAATTGAAGCCTTGTTTTTATCATTAAAAAATGACAACCTATATTTCATTATTAAGGGAGAAACTTTTATCTTTGAATAAATTTTAACAACAAATAAATAGAAAATATGAAAGTAACTGTAGTAGGTGCCGGAGCTGTAGGAGCTACCTGTGCCGATAATATTGCAAGGAAAGAAATTGTTGACGAATTGGTAATTGTTGACATAAAGGAGGGGGTTGCTGAAGGAAAAGCATTGGATTTAACTCAAACTTCTTCTCTTCTGGGATTTGATACTCAAATAACCGGAAGCACTAATGATTATTCCAAAACTGCCGGAACCAGCGTAGCGGTAATTACTTCAGGAATTCCAAGAAAGCCGGGTATGACCCGTGAAGAGTTGATTGGAATTAATGCAGGAATTGTAAAAGACGTTGCTTCCAATATTTTAAAATATTCACCGGATGCTATTTTGGTTGTAATTTCCAACCCAATGGACACTATGACTTATCTGGCATTAAAATCTTTAGGACTTCCTAAAAACCGTATTATCGGAATGGGAGGTGCTTTGGACTCTTCCCGTTTCAAAACGTATTTATCTCTGGCAAGCGGAGCTTCCCAGCACGATATTCAAGCTACAGTTATCGGAGGACACGGAGATACTACCATGATTCCTCTTACCCGTCTGGCTACCTGTCAGGGAGTGCCTTTTTCTAAAATTTTATCTGCGGATGAATTAGAAAAAGTGGCTTCCGATACTATGGTGGGAGGAGCTACTTTAACCAAATTATTAGGAACTTCTGCCTGGTATGCACCGGGAGCTGCCGGAGCTGCTGTGGTAGAATCTATCATCAGAAACGAGAAAAAAGTAATTCCTTGCTCTGTTTACTTAGACGGAGAATACGGACAATCCGATATTTGTATCGGTGTACCGGTAGTTCTAGGTAAAAACGGTATTGAAAAAATCATTGAGCTGGATCTTTCCGAAGATGAAAAAGCAAAATTCAAAGCTTCTGCTGATGCAGTAAGAAACATGAACAATGTATTGCATGAAATGAAAGTTTTATAAAAACTTTTTTCAATAAAAACAGTATCGGCCGGACTAGTCCGGCCGATACTGTTTTTTATAACATCATTCAAAATTTTACTACAGGTCTCCTTTTTACCGGAATCCGAATCCAAAACCTCTGCGCCTTCCGAAACCGCCTCCATGAAATTCTCCGTCAAACATTTCTTCTCTTTTTTTGATAAATTCTTCTTTTTCTTCCGGAGTTTTCTTTAACCATTCCTCGCATAATTTATCCATAGCTTCAATTCCAGACTCTTTTCCTCCTAAAAAACCGCCCCGTAAAAAATCACCGCTTTCCATGGCTTTTTCTCTTTCTTTTATCAGGTTTTCCTTTTCTTCCTGTGTCATTTTCGTCCACTTTTCGCGGAAATAATCTCTTAAACCGCCTCCAAAACCTTTGTGTCCAAAAAATCCCCTATGTTCGTCATTATCCATATTCTCAATCCTTTTATCCATAAACTCCATTTTTTCTTCCAGAGTCAGCTTTGCCCATTTTTCACAAAATTCTTTTCTTGCATCAGTACCAAATGGGTTTCTTCCAAAAAAACCACTTCCAAAATCTCTTGTTTCCATTACATTTAATTTTTTTTAATTAATCTTTATTTTTTGAAAGGCCTTTCATTCTTATAGACGATTGTAAAAAGAAAATATTTTAAATAAAAATCAATAAGCATGTAAGTAAATTATAATCAGTTAATTAAAATTACAAAATAATAGGTCTCACTCAATTGAGTGAGACCTTTCTTATCTTTAAATGTCTTTACTTTGCTTTTAGAAATTATCACTTAATTCAGACTCTGGGAAAATCGGTTAAAAAAACCGGTAGCGAAGAAAATTAATAAAAACTAACTTACACTATCATAACACCCAAAGCAAATTTCATTTTCATGACTGAAAAGAGTTGTCTTCAAAGGCAACTCTTTTTATTTACGAATATTCATAAATTTTTA
>JAVBRH010000141.1:0-14349 GCA_031548225.1 Apibacter sp. | reverse complement strand
AAAAATATCCGCATCACATTATCCGCCAATACGAAGCATTAAAAGAATTTAGAGAGCTGAATCTTGACATGTACCAACAGAGTATCGATATTTACGAAAAGCAGATCAATCACTTTGGTATACAAGAGAATACCCATTTCAAGCCGTTCAACATCCTGAAAAAAGTATTCGATGATGGATCGGAAGAGTTTGTAAACGACAACATCAGCTATAAAGAGGTAAATGACGATGAATTCCTATATCTCGAAATAGCCAATGAACATGAGTTGAAAAACAAAATAGAACAGGTATACCATTGGTTTGCCACTCTCGAACAAAATATGGAAGAAGGTATAGTCATAAAGCCTCGACAAGCATTTATAAAAGGTTTACCGCCTGCTTTCAAAGTCAGGAATAACCAATATCTGACCATGATTTATGGAGTAGATTTTCACCAACAGTACGAATATTATCTAAACAAGCGTAATATAAAACGTAAGCTCGAATGTTCGATAAACGACTGGATGATAAACAAGGAAATGCTGCAGGTTAGATATAACAACATCAACAAAGAAAACTATTATCTCAAAAATCTGGTTTTCGACCGTATTATGGGAGAAAGAGTGGAAGCAACGTTGGATGTAAGATTATAAAAAGAAACAATGAAAAAGAATCCTCAAATATTAATATTGGTTGGCGTTCCCGGATCAGGAAAATCAACTTTCGCCAAATATTTTATTCGTACAGAAGAAAACTGGATGCGATTGTGCCGTGACGATTTTCGGATGATGCGTTTCACTTATTCCAACCTTTCGCCACGTGAAGAAAGTCTGATCACCGATATGCTTGATGTTTCAATAGGAGCATTGTTGAAAAAGCATTGTAATATATTGATTGACGCTACTCACTGCCGAGCGGAATACTTGGAACATTATATGGAAAAATTCAATCATTTAGCTGATATATCTTTTAAAGTATTCGATGTGGACGAAAAAGAGATTGCCAAGCGATGCGATGCCCGAAACCAAGAAACAGGCAAATTTATTCCTATAAACGTTCAGAAACGTTATCTGAAAGAGCTGGAGACATTGAAAAAAACGTTTGTTTTCTCAACCCGACCAAAAACAGATAAACGGGAAGAAATCTTATTACAAGATGCGAACCTGCCCAAAGCCATTATATGCGATCTTGACGGAACTTTAGCCCTGATGGATAAACGTAATCCGTTCGACGCAACCTATAGCGATCAGGACGATCTGAATGAGCCTGTGGCAGCGACATTAAAAACGTTCGCGGAAAAGGGTTATCAGATACTTTTGGTTTCGGGACGTGAAGACCGTTTTCGTGAACCGACTGTTCGTTTCTTGGAAAAGTATGACATTCCATATCATCAGCTTTGGATGCGCCCGACAAAGGATTTTAGAAAAGACTCCCTAATAAAACGGGAAATATTTGATGCAGAAATCGTGGGGAAATATTTCATCGAATTTGTTCTCGACGATAGAGATCAAGTGGTAGAAATGTGGCGAAAAGAACTTAAGCTGACCTGTTTTCAGGTTAATTATGGAAATTTCTAAAATATAAGTGATAACCTTTCCGAGGTTAGAAAGGTTATCACTTATTTCAATTTGTAAAACAATAACCCCTAAGAAAAGACA
This sequence comes from Apibacter sp., assembly GCA_031548225.1. Classification (GTDB taxonomy): domain Bacteria; phylum Bacteroidota; class Bacteroidia; order Flavobacteriales; family Weeksellaceae; genus Apibacter. The sequence continues at coordinate 12,712 of JAVBRH010000141.1, read as the reverse complement.
AGATAGACAGTTTTTCTGCATTTTTGAGGGGGTATTCATTTAAAATAATAACCTTATGGAAACCCAACTACTAAGAGATCCCAACATACTTCCAACCAAAGAAGTATTGGAAAATGTACTTGCCGGAATATATTCTGCTTATGAAGTACTGATGAACATCGTTACCAATCCGGATCATGCCCTGACTTACGAATGGAGATATTACAAGGACGGAAAATCTTGGTTATGTAAAGTCTGTTATAAGAAAAAAACAGTATTTTGGCTATCAGTCTGGGAAGGATATTTTCAAATTGGATTCTTTTTTACAGAGAAACATCTGAAAAGAATTGAAGCATTGGATATTGACAAAAAAATAAAAGAAGAATTTTACCAAACTAAAAATGTAGGAAAGCTTTTACCTATGATTTTTAAGATTTCTGAAAAAGAGCAATTAGCTGATTTATTGAAAGTAGTTGAATTTAAGAAGAAGTTGAAATAATTTTTCAATATATTTTCATTTGGCTTTTTATCCCTTCCTATCAGAAAGAATGATTTTTTCATTCAATAGTTGGGGTTTTCAACTGATCTGTATAATTATGAGTATACTTTTCTTTTTCTATTTGAGAAATTTTAAAATAGTCTCCCTATCTTTGATGCTATCAAATGATAGCATCAAATGAAGCCTCCCTATAAAATAACAGCATTAATATTGGAGAAAGTAGCTTCCATATCAGAAAAGATAGGAGAAGTAAGGACAGCTTATCTATCCCAGTCACCTGCGGAACTGCGGAAACGCAATCGCGTCAAGACCATCCAGTCTTCACTGGAAATAGAAGGAAATACCCTGACAGTAGAGCAAATAACTGCTATTCTGGATAATAAACGGGTACTAGCCCCTGAAAAAGATATACTGGAAGTAAAAAATGCCATTGAAACCTATCAGCAGATAGAAAGTTATACCCCATATAGTTTAACGTCATTATGTAAAGCCCATAAATTACTAATGATCGGACTGGTAAAAAATGCCGGAGAATTACGGTCTACCCATGTCGGGATTGTAAAAGGCTCGGAAGTTGCCCATGTTGCCCCACCCGCTCATCTGGTGAAATCACAGATACAGGAATTATTGGATTATGTAAAAAAAGATAATGACCTTTTACTAATCAAAAGTTGTGTATTCCATTATGAATTTGAGTTTATCCATCCTTTTACGGACGGGAACGGACGAATGGGAAGATTATGGCAAACAGTATTACTTCGACAACAATATCCGGTTTTCGATTACTTGCCGATTGAAACCCTAATAAAGAATCAACAAACGGATTATTACAATATCCTCGCTCAATGTGATAAACAGGGAGAATCTACTTTATTCATTGAGTTTATGCTTTCCATTATCGACCAAGCGTTGGAAGAACTCTTATCTTCCCAGCCAGTCCATCTGAAATCAGAAGATCGTATTTCCCTGTTTCAAACGATTATTGGAAATAAAGAATTCAACCGGAAAGGATATATGCGTCACTTCAAAGATATATCCACCGCCACTGCCAGTCGTGATTTAAAGGAGGCTACTCAAAAAAGCATCTTGAAAAAAACAGGGGATGGAAGATTGACAAGTTATCAATTTATACAGTCTCAATAAATTGTAAGCTTCCCAAAATATGGATAGTTAAGTATTCTCCTATTATTTTTTATTAACTAACTGTTGCGGTATTCTTCCTGTTTCTTTTTTGATAATTTCCGGATTACTTCATCTGCCGAATGGCTAATCAATTCTTCTATCAACTTGTCGGGAACATCGCTTTCCAGATACACCGTATTCCACAACAATGTTTTGAAATCAGTGGAGGTAATTCCGCGATATTGTTCCCGTAGCTCGACTGATTTTTCAGGGTTGCATTTCAGGTTTACCTTGAAAATTCCATCTTTCGGATTCAAAGCAATATAAGCGAACATTTTATCCATGACCTTAAACACCAATATAGATGAGTCGATAAATGGTAAAGATTCTGAACTGCCTTTGATAGAAATACAATATTCCCTAAGTTCTTCGATGTTCATGGTATCATTTGTTGTATTGCTGTTTCTTCAATAATTAGCTGTTTCTAGTTTAATCTCATATATCCGCGATTCCTCGCCCCACGGATGGTAGCCTTGCCCGATATAATGAAATCCATATTTTTCATAATAACTAACCAAATTCGTACTTAGATACATATATTTAAAACCCATTCCGACAGTATCTTCCTTTGCCTTATCCATTAATAGGGAGGCATAATTGTTACCTCTCTGCTTTTCGTCGATATACAATGCACAAAACCACGGATATAAATCCATGCGACTGATAAAATCATTGGTAACAAGTCCGGCACATCCAATAACAGTTCCTTCCTTTTCCAACAGATACCATTGCGGCAACGGGTTAATGGCCCTGATACTGTGACTGATACAATTCTCATATATTACAGGTAAAACAGTCGGCCAACTTTTTTGAAAGTACCGGATGGCAATATCTTTGTATTCGGGATTTTCCCTCACGGATACAACTCTCAAAGCACATTGATGTGATCCAATCGCCTTCCGATTCTCCGTTTTTAATTTTTTCATCGCTTCGGCTCTCATTTCCTGCGGCATTTTTTCAATAGCATACCGCAAGGCTGTCCGAGACATGGTAGCTTTGTGTTTCACTACAAAGTCGAATACTTCTTTCTGATGCGCTTCACTGGCAGCTTTGAGCATCCAACCGTAACCTTTCTGCACTAAATCATCCTTATCGTGAAGTAATGTGGTGGCAATTTGAAAAATATCATTCAGGAATAAACCTTTACGGGCAGGAATAATGAGTGTAACCGCAGAAGCACGACGCATCCAACGGTTACCGGATGTTGCCCATTCTTTCAAACGGGAAATATATCCTGGATACATTTCAACAAATTCTCCGATGGTGTGATTACATAGTGTATCGCAGGAAGCCCAGTTGTTTACATAGCTTTGCACCCATCGTTCAAATGTCTTAAAATCATTTTCTTCGTATTGTTTGTGTAGGGAATAAGTCCAGTTGCAGGCAATAAATGATTCTTCCAGAAAGCCCGATTTCCACAATTCTTCACATAAAGCAAATATCTCTGTTTTGGAATTATCTTTAATTTTCAGAAAGAAGTCCTTACTTATTTTATTGACAATAGGAATTTTTACTCCGTAGGCTTTAATCTCTTCCTTAAAGAAATTCTGTGCGGTATTCTGTGTTTTTTCATCCACGCTGTTCTTCAGTTCCAGTTGGATTTGTTCAAGGATTACCTTCATATTCTTTCTGTAATTTACATCGGTTTCAAATTCTTATTCAGGTGTTCTATTATTTTATTCAATCGGTTTACTTTTGTTTGTTCCGATTTGGCATCCAGATAGAACAGGGTATAAGTTCGCCTGACTGAAAACGACATAGCTGCAAAATTGGAACAGGCGGGCTCAATCCCTTCAAGTTTACAGGCAAAATCGGTAATTTGTTCTTCGGAAACAGGTGGTGGTGTTTCAATATTCCATTTACCGTTTTTCTTAGCTTCTTCCACCTTCGCCCGGCCAAAATCAGTCATCCTCCCTTGTGCTTCAAGCGTGGTAACAGTTGCTTTGTTACGTTCCGACCATTTGCTGCTTTTCCGCCTCGGGCAAAAGTATTCAATGTATGTTTTATGGTCGATACTTTTCATCTGGCTGTCAATCCAGCCGAAACACAATGCCTCTTCTACAGCTTCGTCAGCAGTCAGGGTTTTCGGCCCATTCTTCTTCCCGAAAATCAACCATATTCCATCGTTAGTGGAATGGTTTTCCGAAAGCCATGTCCTGAACGCCTTCTTATCGGCAAATAAAATTCGGTTATCCATTTTGCTGCAACCATTATACACACTTGTAAAAATACGGATTAAAAACTTAAAAAGTTCCAGAAGAACCAACAAAAAATCGTACCTTTATAGAACTAAAACAATTGGATGTTTATTACTTTATTTAAATCGGATCTGGTGTTGTAAACAATCTGTATTTCTTATACAGATTGTCCTTTCGTTTATTCTCAAGTAATTATATTTGAGAGTAGTACCTATTTCTATCAATTTATTTTTTAATCTGTGTACAATGATGAAAGCATTGTTAGCTTTCCGTGTATGCAAAATACATTAAGACAATGAATAACAAAAATATAACAACCATTCACGAATTTGAATTTAATTTAATATGTGATTTCTTTTTGAATACAGAACGACAGGGGCCCGGTAGTCCCGAAGTAACGCTGAAAGCATTGAGCTTTATAGATAATCTTACTGACAAATCCCTTATCGCTGATATTGGTTGCGGAACAGGTGGTCAGACCATGGTATTGGCTGGGCATGCACCAGGACATATTACGGGTCTCGACCTTTTTCCGGGATTCATCGACCGGTTCAACGCTAATACTGTGAAACTGAATCTTCAGGATAAAGTGAAGGGTATCGTCGGTTCAATGGACAATCTTCCTTTTCAAGATGAGGAGTTAGATCTGATCTGGTCGGAAGGAGCGATTTATAATATCGGTTTTGAACGGGGTATAAATGAGTGGCATAAGTTTCTGAAAACAGGAGGATATATTGCCGTTACTGAAAGCTCATGGTTTACCGGGAAACGTCCGGAAGAAATTGATAATTATTGTATGGCACATTTTCCGGAAATGGATACGATTCCCAATAAAGTAGCTCAGATACAGAAAGCAGGATATATACCCGTTGCTACCTTTATCCTTCCTACAACTTGCTGGATAGAGCATTATTTTACTCCATTGATTAAAGCACAAGAGATGTTTCTTGATAAATATGCAGGAAATAAAACCGCCGAGGAATTCGTAGCGCTTCAACGTCATGATGCGGAAATATACCATAAGTATAAAGAATTCTATGGCTACGTATTTTACATAGCAAAAAAGATAAAACATGATTAATTTAACCTGAGTTCGACATAAAAATAAGATTGAAAAACTATAAACACAAATTCTAATTCGGCCTCTGAGCAAATGCGTCAGAAAAATGAGAGGAAAATATTTCTAAAAATCAAATAATTACAATTGACAATTGTATCAAACTCACGTTAATTTAAATAATTACAGTTGGAACGGCAAGATGAGCCAACTAAAACAAGAATCAATATGAAAAAGGAAAAAGAGATAAATTCTTTGTGCATATTGTGAATGAAGTGAAGAGGTTAAAGAAAAACCATTGACATCAGACTTTTTTAGGCAGTGTCGGTATTCTGATTAAACTATATCGGCACTGCCTGTTTTATTTCATTATTTAGTTGATGTTTTAAAGGTGGAAACTCCAAAATAAACAGTGATATTCTGATCTTTAGTAATTCTTGCTTTATCTTTGTAACGGAAAAAGGGAATCTGAATAATGAATAAAAAACGTATCCTATACATAACCCTGTCAGTAATAATAGTTCTTTCTATTGCGACAATTACATTTCTTAATCAGCCAAGTTTCGGACGTTTACCAAATGGCGAACATTTGGAACGGATACAAAAATCACCTAATTACCAGGATGGTAAATTTCAAAATCTCTCCCCAACACAACAAATTACATCAGATAAATCCATAATCGGGGCGACTTTTGATTTTCTTTTCGGTAAAGTGGAAGGTTTACGTCCACAAAAGAATTTACCCACTGTTAAAACTGATTTAAAAAAGTTTGAACAAAATGAAGAAGTGTTGGTGTGGCTGGGTCACTCATCAATATTTATCCAAACAAACGGTAAGCGATTTCTGGTTGATCCTGTGCTTGTAAGTGCTTCTCCGGTATCATTTGCGAATAAAGCCTTCAAAGGAACAACCATTTACACTCCGGATGATATACCCGATATCAATTATCTGATCATCACCCATGATCATTGGGATCATCTGGACTACGATACAGTCAGGCAAATAAAAGACCGGGTAGAAAAAGTGATTTGTCCGTTGGGTGTCGGAGAACATTTTGAATATTGGGGATTCGATAAAGAGCGCATAATCGAATTTGACTGGAATGAAAGTACAGCCTTTGACAATACATTCACGATTTATTGTCTGCCTGCCCGACATTTTTCGGGACGAGGCTTATCACCCAATAAAACTTTGTGGGCTTCTTTCTTGTTACAAACTCCTTTGAGAAATATTTATATAGGTGGAGACAGTGGCTACGACACGCATTTTGCCGATATCGGCAATAGATTTGAGATAGATCTTGCCATTATGGAAAATGGGCAATATGACAAGGACTGGAAATTCATTCATCTGATGCCTGAAGATTTGGTAATGGCTGCAAAGAACCTGAATGCAAAAAGAATGATAACTGTGCATAACTCTAAATATGCCCTGGGGAGACATGCATGGTATGAGCCTTTGGTGAATATTTCAAAAGCTGCGGAAAGGGATTCGTTGAATCTACTGACCCCGATGATCGGAGAGCCGATGTACTTAAATAGCTCAACACAGTCTTTTGGAAAGTGGTGGGAGAATATTGGAGTTGCTCCCTTTGAATAGACAAATTAAAACAATTAAATTATGATTAAAAAGTTATGTATATAAGTCCTTTAGAAAGAATGAAAAAAATCCATATTTGGATTGGTTCTACGAATAAATCAGAAGAAAATTATCTAAAATATTTTGAATTAGATTATTCAACTGAAGGCGATTTTGATGATCCTGAATATAAAATCTGTGGATTTTGTAAAGATATCAATGAATTGTGGTATGATGAGGATTTTATAGGTATTATCCCTTTGTTTGATGAAGAAATACCTGTAGATGAGTTATTGAAAAATGTACCAATAGCAAGTCAAGAAATTGAAAATGTAATAATGAAAAGCAAAGACTTAAATATTGATAAAGGTAATGCTATATTTTATTTAACAGATTCGGAAGTAACTATACCTGGACCATACAAAAGTGATTACAATGGTTTAAAGTATATAGGACAATTTGATAGTGATTTGTAATTGGAGTATAAGCTTCCCAAAAAAGGGACGAGGATTTGGCAGGAAAGCACCAATTAGCCTGGAAATAACTCTAACAAATACGTTTATGCGTATGATTTTAATACTAAAGCAAAATTTTACTGGGAATAAGTATGAATACTGTTTTGAGCGGAAGGTAAATAATTGACTCCCACCCAGGTAATCATCAGTAAAATAAAAGCAACAGGTAAGAAATAGAGCGCCAGTTTCAAATGATGTTTTCGTAGCCGGATATGAATATAGGCTAAATAAGCGGAAGCAGTAATAAAGGCCCAGGTTTCTTTGGGATCCCACGACCAGTAATGCCCCCAGGCTTCTTTTGCCCAGATGGCTCCCATCAGCATTCCCAAAGTAAGGAAAGAAAATCCCACATACACAATATTATCAATGAAATCGATCAAGTTTATATTTACCGGCTTGTTTTTATTTAGCTGATATATTTGCACCAGAGCAGCTAAGGTTGCAGCTCCCAATGTGGCATAAGAAAGAATATAAACAGTTACGTGCGGGATAAACCAATAACTTTGTAAGGCGGGCATTAAGCTTTTGGAATGAATTTCAGGCTTAGCAAGATTTATAATGATAAAAATAATCGCCATAAAAGAACTGAAACCTAATAACCATTTATAATTCCAATGTTTATAAGTAATATATCCGATAGCGACGATAAAGAAAGAATACCATAACCGGGTTTCTCCCATAGTTCGTAAAGGCGGACGTTCGAGTTCTTTCCAGAGTAAACCGATAAAGATTCCCAGCAGGATAGTTCCCGACAGGATAAAAACATCCGTCAGTTTTTTATATCTGCCAAAATAAACAGTAGCAGAACCTGCTATCCAAAGGAGACAAACAGGCAGGGCAAAATAAATAAAACTATCCCAAATCATAATTCTTATTCTTTTTATTTCCTTTCCACAATAAGCAGATACATCCGCAGGCCAGTAAAACCATGCCGGCGTACACATAATGAACCCAGGGATCATAAACCAGTTCAAAGCTGCTGTAAGTGGATAATTTTCCGGCTTTGGTGTCATAACTGTATTGGTAAATCGTCCAGTCATCTATTTTTAACGGGTAATTTACTTCCAGTTTGTAAGGAATGTTTTTTCCTTCTTCCTTTTCAGCCTTTGGTTTGGTATAAGCAACAATGTCTGATACAAACTTCTTAGGTTCGGGTTGGGTCATTACCAGAAGCAGGTTATCGGTCAGATTTAATGACTGGTATAAGATATAGGGACTTCCGGAGCTTACCCATCCTTCCGTTATTTTTCCGGTTTTTTTATTTTTGGCTGTAACGAAGGCAGCCGGACAGGAACCGGTCATTTTGATGGCTTCATAGGAATCTCCTTTGCGCATGGCATCGTGGATGTATTTTTTTACGGAGATTTCATAGCCTTCAGCTAAAGTCCCGACAGGGTGTTTTTTGTCAATCTGAAAATAAACAGGATTTTTTTGCGGAAGAGGAGTTCCCTTTTTGTCTATAATAACCAGTTTGGGCTCATATTCTTCCATATAAAAATCATTTAACTGGATAGCGATAGGAAGTTCCAGTACTTCATCGTTTTTATTATACACCCTCCATTCTGTTTTTCCTTCTTCTACATGCATTTCAAAACGACGGATATCTGTAGCCCCCAGTCCTGCGAAAAATAAAATAATCCATAATCCGACATGATTCAGATAAAAAGCATAATCCTGCCAGCTGAATTTTTTGATTCTCCGGATGATTAGGGAACCCAGGGAAAATAAAGTGAAAAAGTACAGGATAACAAAAGGCCAGGAAGAGGTCATATTCCTGAATCCTAATTTTGAAATCCAATCCTGATGTTCTGTTTCTCCAGAAAAAGAGAGTTGTGGAGTAATGCCCATGATAAGGGTTAAAATCAGCAGGAATCCGATAATGGTTACGGAAAAAGGAATTCCGGATATCCACTGATAGACTTGACTGGTACTCCGGAATGAAAAGAGAATTAAGCCCAGGATTATAAAGATTCCGCAATATAAATTAACAGGATAGATTAAGATAGAATACGGAAACTCTCCTGCAATCAGTTGTAAAAGAATTCCGATAACCAGCAATCCGAGTAAAAAAATAATACTTTCCTTATATTTCCAGGGAGATTGCCACAAGGGCTTTTTTTTACGGGTCATTTTTATTTTAACAGAGGTAATTTAAAAAAAATGTTCTTAATACAAAATTAAGAACATTTTTTATGGATTTTACTTTCAAATTAGTTTTTGGAAATCAGACGTTTTTGTTCGGTTGCTTTTTTGATCCAGGTTGGAACCACGGTTTCAATCCAGTTTTTCTTTTTAGTTTGTAAGGTATTCATGTCCAATCCTATATAAGCCTGAGCTTTTGCCTTGGTGGAAATGTCCGGCATAGGAATATCTTTTACTCCAAGAGAAGTCAGAACTTTTTGTAATTCAATCTGAGCCAGTAAGGATTTATCCAGACTATGTGCCAGTATGCGTTGGTTTTCCACCGGGGCGTGGAAAGATCCGCCATGAGAAGCTACAGAGAAATCCCAACGCCATTGAGCCTGACGGATGAGTTGTAATGCATTAGTCATTTGAGCTTCAGTAGCTCCTTTTTCCCAGGCTAATTTTGCCATTATATGAGCTTTGGCCAGTTCAGGTTCAATACGGTCTCTAATTTCTATGGACTTATCCTGACGGTCATATACATATTTCATCAAGTCGCCTTCGCTGCTTCGGTGACAAGTTTGGCAGGTATTGGCTACATTTTTCAATGGACTCATCAAATGGTGATCGGAAACTTTTACGGCTCCTTCAGTTTTATATGGCATATGACAATCGGCACAAGAAACTCCGTTTTGGGCATGAGCTCCCATCATATAAATTTCATAATCCGGGTGCTGAGCTTTAATCATCGGAGCCTTGCTTAGCGCATGGGTCCAGTCGGAGAACTTGGCATTATCATAATATTTTTCCATGTCTTCTACTGTCATTCCACCATCCCAAGGAAGGGTTACCACTTTACTATCCCCTTTGAAGTAATATTCTACGTGGCATTGGGCACATACCAGAGATCTCATTTCCTGAGTGGTCGCTTGTTTTATGTCTTTCCCTTGTCTTTGGTAGGCTTCAATAAGTGATGGACGTGTAATAACTAAACTCATGGTTTGCGCATCATGACAATCGGCACAGCCTATAGGATTTACAATTTGATCCCCTAAAGCACCCCATTTGGTTTTATAGAAATTTTCCACTCCTAATTGTTTCATCATTCGTGGGACATCCGGGCTTTTACAAGTCCAGCAAGAGGCGTTTTGAGGCCCGTCTTCAGGAGCTGTCGGAGTTCCAGTACGTAAGGAATGTCTTATATCTTCCAAAGCATACATATGTCCTCGTGGAGCTTGATAATCTTGTGAGAACAGATATCCTGCCCAAAGGACTACCATGTTCGGACGAGACTCCAGAATGTCTTCCTGCTGATTTCCCAAGTGTTTACTTTTGAAATCCATATCTGCCGTTTGTTTCCAGGTTTCATATTCCCGAGGGAAATTTTCACCCCACATTTCATTTCTGGCTTCTAATTCTTGAATGTTGACTTTTTTATTGGCATAAAGAGTAGCTACTTCTGCTCTTCTTTGTGTGATAGAAGCTGCTAATAAGCCTAAGCAAAATACAACTATCAACACAACAATAAATATAATCCATCCCCAAATAGGTTTACGTTTAGTCGTTGTCATATCTTATAATTTTTTATCTTTATTTAGTATTCGATTTTTCTTCTTCTGTCATTCTCATCAGCCAGTCCGGTACCGGAGAAGGCGGGTAAGGTACAATGGCATGCGGAGCGGAATTAATGTTAATGTTTTTGGTGTGCGGAACTTCCGTGTGGCATTCCCAACAGGCTTTTCCTTCTCCCATTTGTGCATGGTTGTAATCAATTGCACCAGTGCTTACCATTGCTGTGTTTAACTCTGTATGACATCTGATACAGTTGTCCATTATTACTTCATAACTTCCTTTTCTGGGACGAATCACTTGCGGTTGTTTATCCAGAGTAAATATGGTAGCATGATATAATCCATCTTTAGCTTTAAAGGCATATTTTGAGACCACATTGTTGTGGGGTACATGGCAATCATTGCAATTAGTAACCCTGCCATGGGAGCTGTGCTGCCAGGACTGATAATAAGGTGTCATTATATGGCAGTTGATACAGGCTTTAGGATCATCCGAGAGATAAGAACTAGCTCTTGAAGCATAGAAAATATAAAGGATCAATCCGCAACCGATGCTTAACAACAAAAAAGTTGGAAAGATGAGCTTTTTGGGTATTTTTTTTAAGAAAGTCATAGCTATAGGGCATTAACTTAATGAAACAAAGTTAAACTATATTAAGAGGTTGTCCTAACTTACCCCGTTGATATAAGTCATTTTCGCAACTGATAAAAATCAGATTATCAGTTATTTAGAATGAATCAAAATAATCAAGGATGATTTGGGAAGAATTGGGTTTATTCAGAATGTAGGCCTGAGCCTTTTCTCCTGTCTTTTTTCTTTTCTCTTTATCAGCAATGAAGTCTTTCAGACAGGAATTAAATTCTTTCTGATTATGGATAGATAAAGCTCCTCCGGCTTCTATGAGTTCTTCGGCTTCAATGAATTTATCATAGATAGGGCCATAGAATACGGGAACTCCGAAAACGGCAGGTTCCAGCACATTATGCACTCCTTCTTTTCCAAAGGCCCCTCCTACATAAGCGATGTCTGCATAAGAATAGACTTTGGTAAGTATCCCTACGGTATCTAAAATCAATATCTGGTATTCTTCCGGATTTTTATTTTCTTTTTCCGAGAACAATAAGGTTTTGGGCTTTAGCCCGGCTTTTAGCTTCCGGGAATATTCGGGATCCATTGTATGGGGAGCGATCAGAATTTTTGTATCCGGAGTAAGTTGGGAATTAATGAAATCTTTTAGTAATTCGTTGTCTTCTTTCCAGGTACTTCCCGCAACAATCAGGGTTTTATCTTGTTTAAACTGTTCCAGCCAGTCCAGATGATTATCTCTTTCCAAAAGCATTTTAACCCGGTCGAAGCGGGTATCTCCGGAAACGGTGGTTTGGGTAATTCCTATGGAATGTAAGAGTTTTTTGGAATTTTCGTCCTGTACAAAAAAGCGGGATACCTTTTTTAATACAGAAACCATCCATTTTCCTTTGGGTTTAAAATAGATTTGGTTTTTCCGGAAAATAGCGGAAATAAAAATAGTGTTAATCCGGTTTTCTGATAATTCCGTCAATAGATTGTACCAGAAATCGTATTTGACAAAAATAGCATATTCCGGATGTAGGGTTTGTATCAATTTTTTTGCGTTGGATTTTGTATCTAAAGGAAGATAAAAAACCCAATCAGCCCATGCCCGGTCTTTTATCACTTCATAACCGGAAGGGGAAAAAAAACTGACTGCAAATTTATAATTAGGAAATTTTTCTTTTAAAGCAGTCAGAACCGGAAGTCCCTGTTCGTATTCTCCTAAGGAAGAGGCATGCATCCAGATGACCTTGTCATTTTCCGAGATTTTATTTTTAATAGAAGTGAAAACATCTTTTCTTCCTTTTACCCAAAGTCTGGCTTTAGGATGAAACAGGGAAGCAATCCTCATTCCGATACCTAAAAAATAAATTCCTATGGTGTATAAAAAAGAATTCAAAATGGTGCATTTATTTTTTCATGTAAAAGGCCCGCTCT
>JAVBRH010000179.1:0-5926 GCA_031548225.1 Apibacter sp. | reverse complement strand
GGAGGTAACCCGAACTTAGGCCCTATCCAGATAAATGCAAGAACCAGCCAGAATGCTCCGAAAGAAGTAAATGCGATCAAACCGAAAGTATTTCCTTTTTTCCATTCCATTGCACCGGCAATAAGCTGAGCTAAACCTCCATAAAAAATACCCATTCCTATTATCATCACATCCAAAGGAAATATCCCTGCGTTGTGAATGTTTAACAACATTGTTGTTAAGGCAAAACCAAATAGTCCTAAAGGCCCCGGGTTTGCTGTTGTGTCGGTAATTTTTAAATTTTCCATAATTTTTTATTTGATTTTAATTTATTAGCAGCGGCAATATACAAACTAAAACGTAAATAAAAAATTATGGATTAAAAATTTTGTAATTTATTTATTGATACTTTTTGTTATAGCAATAAATGGGCTATATTTTGTCTGAATCATACTCTCCTTTCAGGCAATAATAGCCAAAAACTGTAAATCCGCCTACTATAATCGGGGTTAGAATAAAGAGGATAATAATTCCAAATACTTTATCTTCCACCGAATTTGAGATGACTTTGGGAATTCCCATTACTACAATGCTCAGATAAGCGCTGATTAAGGCAACTCCTATCCACAATACTCCGAATATTTTCTTTATGCTATTCATTTTATTATATTTTTAGATTAATCATGAAGATCATTATTTTTATTTTTAAGATATACCATTCCTATGACAAAACAGATTCCTGCTACTATGATAGGATACCATAAACCTTCCAGGTACCAGCTGGCATTACCGGCCGTTTTTGAACTCGTAACCAGGTAAGTAGCCACTGCCGGTAAAAGTCCTCCGAAAATACCATTTCCGATGTGGTAAGGTAATGACATGGAAGTGTAACGTATTTTAACCGGGAACATTTCCACTAAGAAGGCTGCAATAGGTGCATAAACCATAGTTACGAATAAAACCTGAATCCAGACCAGGATAGTCAAAATCCATTTATCCTGACTATTAATAGTAATGGATTCCGTGGTTTTGGTTGCCGCTTTCTTTTCATCATCAGTGGTTGCATTTTTCAGTTTTAAAGAACTGGTACTTTCTATTTTTTGGTAGACAGTTCCATCAGTATATTCTTTTCCTGTAGTCTTAATTGCTAACGTTTCTCCGGCATGATCATAATCATCTTTTACCTCATCAGTCACCTTATATTTATCTTTTACTTCTGTCTTATGTTCCAGGTTCACTGTCTGATACATCTTTTCATAAATAGGACGGTATGCGCATATAGCTAAAATCATACCTGTCATCATGATTGCCTTCCTTCCTACTCTGTCGGAAAGCCATCCGAAAAATACAAAGAAAGGAGTTCCTAAGAATAATGCCGCAACCATAAGGGTATCTACCTGCATGCTGCTGACATTCATTACTTTTTGAAGATAACTCATTGCATAGAATTGTCCGGTGTACCAAACAACCCCCTGCCCCATTGCTGCTCCAAACAAGGCTAGTAATACAAACTTGAAATTGTATTTGTTTCCGAAGCTTTCTTTTAATGGATTCTTGGAAGTTTTTCCTTCTTTTTTGGCTTTGGCAAATAATGGAGATTCTTTCATGTTCCTACGGATCACATAAGATACCCCTACCATTAAAATAGAAACCCAGAACGGAAACCTCCATCCCCAGCTGTCACATTCCTCAGGAGACAAGGACGTTCTTGTAACCAGGATAACGATTAAGGATAAGAATAAACCGGCTGTTGCTGTAGTTTGAATCCAGGATGTCCAATACCCTCTTCTGTTAGGTTGGGAATATTCTGCCACATAGGTTGCCGCTCCTCCGTATTCTCCTCCTAAAGCCAATCCTTGTAAAAGACGCAGGATTAATACCAGGATGGTTGAAAAAATCCCTATGGTCTCATAGCTGGGTACACAGCCTATGGCAAATGTGGCTCCCCCCATAATTAACAAGGTTACCATGAACGTATATTTACGTCCGATCAAATCCCCCAGTCTTCCAAAGAATAAAGCTCCGAAGGGTCTTACTACAAACCCTGCAGCAAAGGTAGCCAAAGTAGATAAAAATGCTGCGGTCGGATTGGTGGCAGGGAAGAATTTGGATGATAATACCATCGCTAAACTTCCGAAAATATAAAAGTCATACCACTCAATTAGTGTTCCCAATGAGGAGGCAGTAATTACTCCCCATATCTGTCTGTTTTTTGCTCTTTCAGAAACCGGTGCATCTATTTCTGCACCGGTGTTCTGCTGATTAGTAGTTTCATTCATGTGTATTTATTTTAGGTTTTACTTTTAATTTGGTTTATTATTAGTTTGTGTCATAAGTCGATTCTCATATTTTTTTACATTCCGAAAGACTCGCCTTTTAGGCCGTTATTTTTCAAGAAACCGTTTGTGGAGTTTCTTTAAAAAGTGTCTTTAGAATCGGTATGTTTTTTAGTTTTTTAAGGAAATATAATTCTACAAGAAAATCATAGCTTGTACAGTAACCATATCGTCATTGTTGCTAGGCTGGCTAAACGCTTTCTGGTATTCAACTGTTAACCGGGCATTTTGTCCGTCTATATACCAGTTGGTTCCTATGCGTAATTCTTTGGCAGCCTCCGGAAGCTCGGTGAAGTTTCTATCGGAATAAGCTACATACGGTTGGAATCTGTTTCTGAATTTCTTTGCAGGATCATCTGTGTTTTTAGGAATTAAATACCCCACATGAGCATAGAACTGACCTCCGTTTCCTACTACGTTTCCGGAAATATATTTATCCATATCCGAGTACTGATAGCTGGCATAGGCGGTTATTGATGAACTTCTTCCTATAGGAGCATCATAGAATGCGTCTATGGCTGTATGGGTAACGTTTTTACCTATTAACTCCCCGTCCTGCATTTTAACTAATCCATTTTGATGGTGGAAAACCCCGGCCCCTACGTTAAATACTTTTTTAGTTCCTAAATAAGTTCCCACTCTGTAAGGTAAAAGATTGGATTCCTGGTCAAGAAACTGATAATCAAGGTATCCTCCGAAGGCATATTTTCCTTTACCTAAAAGGGCTTTACCTAAATATTTTTCTTGTCCTTCTGCCAGAACTGTAGATGAGTTACCATCGGAAGTATTCTTCAAAGCGTCATCTAAGGAAACCCGGTAATTCAATTTTCCGATTTTTCCTTTTGCATAGATCCCTAAAGAATTTGCAAATTGATCGGATAATCCTAAGGTAGACCAGTGTCCACGGTCGTTGTCCAGGGTTAACAAGTTCATGGTACTACTGCTGTTCAAACGGGTAATCCCATTCCAGTACTGTAAACCAGCCCCAATGTTCAAATAGGTTGGTATTACCTTGTACTCCATTACAGCTTCATGAAGGAAAAGCTCAACATCATCACTTTTACCCATCGGAGTCAGGTTGTTTGCATTAACCGAGTTAAGTCCGAAGTGGAGTGAGAGTAAGAAACGGTCATTAACCTGGGAATACATTAACACCCTTGCCCTTTTAATGGAAAATCCGTCATTCGGATTGCTCCCCTCGTAATCCTGAAACCAGAACTGATTCCAGTTGACAATACGCAAATACTTGGATCCGGTCTCATCGAACTTGATCTTAAATCCATCTGTGTATTCTGATGCATTCTGACCAAATGAAATTGTCAAACCAGAACAAAAAGCAGCGATTAATAATAATTTTTTTACTTTCATAATTCTTTTTTTAATGATTCTATATTTATTTAAAGTAATTTTTAAATCGAGCGTAAATTATTTAAAATATCTTGATAAATAGATTAATGTACATTAAGAAAACTACAAAAAGCATGATATATATCATGTTTGTGTTTTATGAAATTCATTTAACTTATTTAAAATAAAAAAGTTATTCCAAAAAAAAAATGGAATAACTTTTTTAACTTTTTTTTATCCAGAGATTGTTATAGATTAAGTTTTTTCCTGAGGTCTTTAGGAATGGCGTTTTTATTCAGAAGAATGGCGGTTGATTTGAATTGTACATAGGGTTTGGTAACATATAGATAGCCTTGAAAATCATTAGTAATCCCCCAGGAATTTTTAACAATATAATATTCTTTCCCTGTTTGATCCTTAGCTAAACCTACTATATGCATTCCGTGATCATCGGTGGTAGTTTTGTTATTAATCGCATCCTGGCGCATCTGCTCGGTTATTTTTTTATCAGGTTGGGGAGTAGTAAACAAATTTGCTTTTTGTTCTGCAGTTATATTATAAATATCCAAATCCGGGACATAAGCGACTCCGTTTCTCCAACTGAAGTAAGGTTCTGTTACATCTGCTGCCCAGCCTACCGTATATCCTTCTTTTATAGCGTAATCAATGATATCGGTTAAATCCTGCATAGGAACATTGTATGCATGATCCCCACTCCAGTTATCCGGCAGGGGTAAAAAAAACGAAGTATAGTAAGGATAATCCTTATAAGAAGCAAGTTCTGCATAATCCTCCGGATCCAATCCCACCACTTCTTTGGCGAAAGACTCCGGTGTATAGGTTTTTCCCTGATAGGTAAACGACTGGGGAACGGCTCCTAAATAATTATCCAGAATACCTGAAAAAGTTTTAGTCCAGTTTTCTATAGGAGCTTTTTGTAATTTTACTTTATCAAGGTAATTCTTCAATTCATCCTGCATCATAGAAAAATTGTTTTTGATCGCTCCGCCAATCAGGCCTGTATAGGCTTCCTGGGGCACTGCTCCGTATTTTTTATACATATTGATTACATCGTGAAGCTCTCCTCCGTCTCCGTAATTAATTGCACCATCCATTAATATATATAGCTTAGCTTTATCTTCATAGGTCTTTCTGGCCGTATAAATTTCAGCTATGTCCACTACCCTCTTGTATTTTTTATACACTTCCGATTCCAAAAATGAGTTTCCGGAATAACTCCAACAGGTACCTGATGATCCCTGATCTTTTATGGAAGTATTGTCCAGTTGTTTGATTATAGTAAATTGGAAACGGGCATTTTCAGACTTATTGTCTTTTATTTTATTAATCAAATCATCCTGAGAAAATGCTTCTGATACTGTGAACAGTATCAGGGCAAGTACAAAAAATCTTTTCATAATTCTAAATTATTTTTCCTCTTTTTCTGCTTTTTTCTTTTTTCCCCTGAAGTAATCGTATACAAAATATCCCGCCAGTAAAACCAGGAAATAAGGCAGATAATTGGTTTTATCCTTTAAAGGTACATCCGTGTTAGGAATTCGGAACATTCGATCCCATCGGGTTTTAAACTTGGCAGGGTGCCCATTCTCATCATTTTCAAATAATCCTTGCAAACTCAGCCAGGTAAAGACAGGAGTTCCTATGATATGATCTTCCGGAACATACCCGAAAAACCGGCTATCCAGGGAGTTATCCCTGTTATCCCCCATCATCCAGTAATAATCCTGCTCTATTTGATATGTGTTGGTCTCTTTTCCGTCTATAAATATTTTATCTCCTTCTGTCTTTAAGGTATGATGCTCGTAATTTTTTATAATTCTCCTGTATTGTTCTACATTGTTCTGGGTTAGCTGAATTACGTCTCCTTTTTTAGGAATTAGAAGAGGCCCGTATT
Organism: Apibacter sp.; assembly: GCA_031548225.1. Lineage (GTDB taxonomy): Bacteria > Bacteroidota > Bacteroidia > Flavobacteriales > Weeksellaceae > Apibacter. The sequence goes on along the minus strand of JAVBRH010000179.1, from coordinate 349 downwards.
GAGAGCTGTTCCAACCGCTATGCAACGGAAAAATGGATTGTGTCGTGTCTATCTTATTACTATTCCATCTGCTTGGAGTGATCATCTTCACTTCTTTACTATAAATCTTTTGTGTCAGGGAATCTACCGTGTCCAATCCTTTGATTTTGTCCACATTTTCTTTAGTCAGACCTGAAAATATAAACTCCCTTTTTCCCGGAACATCACTTTGGATTTCACCATAAGGTGCATAACCTAATAATTCTTCTATCCTTGTCTGACTGATACCCGCTGCTGTTGTATATACGGAATAACTTCTTTGCTGCTCTTCATCTTTTTTAATTTCTTCCGGTTTTCCGTTAATAAATAA
>JAVBRH010000113.1:0-7192 GCA_031548225.1 Apibacter sp. | reverse complement strand
AAAGAAACCCGGGGATAAGAACTTCTTCCTATGCTGAATAATAAGCCTGCAACAACAAATAAAAGAATTACTAATATTCCTATAGTTAATAAGAGTATAACTTTTTTCTTTTTCATATTTTTAATTATGGAGGATAATTTGATTGGGTAAACTTATCTTTCCAGGATATTAATCATAAAAGCCATTATTTTTTACTGGATATTTTAATGTTTTATCATATATAATATTAGTATCTGCTGTTTTTGTAGAATCCGTTGCACTTATCATAATATAAATTGAATCAATACAATCTTTATTAGGAAGATACTTATTAATAAGGACATATAAGCTGTCTGCCTCATGTTCCATTAATTTTTCATTAAAATATTTTTTATTTTGAATTCTCATTATGTATACACAAAAAATTAATTTTTTAGTTAATTTCTTCTTTTTACAATCTTTTATATCCTTCTCTAGTATACATCTATAATCTTCTCGTTCGTTCATTATCCCAAAACTTGGTAATTTATACTTATTAACTATATTGTTATCTATACTATCCATCTCTTCAGGTAATTGTAAACGTGGAGGTTGAGCATACCACGGATATTCTCTAATAAAATGTACATAAACTACTGAAGAAACGATTAATACAAATACGATTACAAATAATACAATGAATATTTTTAATATTATTTTCATAATCATATTTTTTTTTATTGTGGATAATTTGTTACCATATAATCATTATCTATTTGGCAAAACTTATTTTTCCAAGGTATTGATCATAAAAGCCATTGTACTTATAATGCATACACATACCTAAAATTTTATAGGTATAAGGATTCTGTCTCCATTTTTACCCCCCATAATTCTAAATACAATAAAATATTTATTGGCAATTTCCTGGTAAAGAGTTTTATATTTCTTTTTAAATTCTCCCAAGGTCAGGGCATCAAAGGTTTTATTTTTCTTTATGGTTTGAAGATAGTTTACAAATAAATCAAAATTCTCTTCATTTTCTTTATTTTTTTCTATGGTATATCTAATATAAAATTGGATAATCAATTCTTCCCGGGGAGAAAGTTCTACATCATGAAGTACTATCATAAGATTATTATTCGTATCAAATTCCACTAAATTTGTATCAATCCCCCCTCCTGTTTTACTGAAATTAGCATCCAAGTATTCAATACCAGAAAAATAAGAATTATTCTGAATGGTAAATTTAAAAGGAATATAGATTTTTGCCTCTTTATCACTTAAAACAGGGGCTATTTTTAAATTCTGGTTTTCACAATTATGTTGGGTTGTCTTGACTAATCCCTCAGAATTTTTACAGGAAAATAGTAATCCCAATAGTACTAATAACAATAGTATTTTTTTCATCAGGTATTTATTTTATTCATCCAAGATAATAATTTCCAGTAAATAAATATGACTTTCTTTTATATACTGGAACAGTAAATGGTATTTTTGGAGTTTATCTAATTCATGTTTTGGATGTGTGTTTTCTAAAGTTTCTTTTTCTTTTCTTATATGAATAAACTGTTTAATTTCTCCATTTAATACTTTATCCAGTATAGGCTGGTAAATATTTTCCAATAAATCAAAATTCAATAACTTAGCCCCCATGGTTTCCTTGAAATTTTTAATCCCTTCCAGTCCCTTTTTCTTATAGTTCTCCAGCGCCACCCGTGTGGTATCATCTATCGCCTCATCCATTTCTTCTATCTGGCCCCTAACTATCATCCAGGAGGCAAAAGCCAGCGCGCTGTACGGGGCGCCAAATAAACCTATTACCGGGCTAAGGTCTCTGCTCTCTCCCCTAAAGAGCTTTATAATATCAAGGGCATCCAGTACATTGGCAACGGTTTTAGCTGTTTTCAATACCCCGGTCTTCACATCTTTTATATTGAAATAATCTGTTACCTGCTTTTTCTTTAGCAGGGTGTGGGTTTCCGTCGTTACTATTTCCCCGCTGTTTTTGGGAATGAAATTCGTGGCACGGGTAACTTCATATTTCCCCAGCCTTTTGGCTGTGCGGCTTTCCATATCTATTGCATCCAGATAAATTTTTTGCTTTACCGTGTTTATTTCTTCTACTATCCGGTAATGGTAGGTAATCCGTAACTGCACCGCCAGAAAATGGCTGAATTGTCCGGTTTCTGCCTCACTGGCAAGAAACAACAAGGTTTCTCCTGCCCGGGTAAGAATTTCGGGAAGATTGTAAGCGTTATGAATGATAGCCGGCTTAATCCGTATATTGTTATCCGGATTATACTTCACCACCAGGTAATCATCTGTATCTTCAGGCAACCTGACAGTTTCTTCCTTACAGGTAAATTCAAAATATAACTCTACAGCATGGTCCTCTTCATTGTTCAATAAATTTCTCATAAATGAACTATCAGTAAGCTCAATAAACAATACGACTTTTCCGTTTTCATCTACCGCTTGAGTAGTATAGTAAATATACGTCTGTTCTTCCGGGTTATCGCTGACAGGAGGATAGAGAAGAGGAATTTCATCTCTGCCATCTTCACATTCTCTGTTGAGTAAATTCCAAATCCAGCGGCACTCGGTATCATCGTCATAAAGGGTAAAGGTAACCGTTTCCCCTTTTTCCAGTCCCTGGGTATAAACATGGAAATATACAAAGTCGTCCAGTTTGGCTTTGGTTATTTTATTATTTCCTTTCCAGTCGGAGGTCCATTCTCCCCGTATGAAATATTTTCCTGCCGGAGGAACTTCCGGCTTTCCGTAAATCATTTCTCCATCGCAGGTAAGACGTATTTTACCTCCGGAATTAATGGTGAAGTTATCCTGGTAATAAGTAAGGGTATCACATTCCTGGGTAAATTTGCCTCCTACTATACGAACTATTTTTCCTCCTGACATAACGGTTAAAATAAATTGGACTTTTCTTCACTGTTATTATGGAAATCCTGCCGGGAATGAAATTCAGTTCCTTCCTGAGCGCTGGCAGTCCTTTCTGTTGCTTTTTCCTGTATATTCTTCGCTTTAGACTGCCTGTCTCTTTCAGCTGTTTCAAAAACATCTCCGGCAAACAGGGAATATTGCATAGCTATATATTTGCCCTACACTAAATTTCAATCATTTACAGCTTTTTATAAACTTTATTCCTGTATAATCATATAATGAAGGGTCAATAAATATAGTTTCATTAGTCTTCATATTTTTTATTTCAATATAATAATGAGTTTTAAAAAAAGGATCCTTAAACAGCCTATTTATGTTAAAAGATAAAAAATAAATCACTCCTCTCACATGGAAAGCCCTGTAAATTGAATTCCTTTCTTTAGCTAAACTATTGAAATAATTCTGAAATGTAAATGCATATCCGCTACAATTTGCTTTTTTCTTGTAATAATCATTATTATATGCAAAAGATAATTTATTTGTATAATTCAATGTTTCATTTATCATAATTTCCAAATCAAGGTCAGAAATAAACTGTTGTTTTTCCCTTATTGATATTGTTTGTTCCGAAAAATTCTGTACCTTTTTATAAGAAAAAAGAAGATAAAAAACCTCATTTTTAAATAATAATAGTACAATAATTAGAAGGAATATAAGCAAAAATTTATATTTTTTAACTATTTTACTCATTTCATAGAAATAAAATTACCAATCTGATACTGATGTCATTCCAAACCCAATGAAAAGAAAAACTAACTGCACTATAAGTATCACTAACGATAAAAATAATGAAGTTAATGCATATTTATTATTTTTATTATATCCGATTCTTACAAACAAGGAAATTATTGAAAAAACTACATGTATTACACAAACAATCGGTAAAATAAGTAATAAACTTACAATACTTGAATTTCCTTCTTTAATATAAAAAACCCAAATAATAGTAAAAATATAAATTACAATTAATAATAGAGTAATATATATATTTAATTTCCAAAATTTACTCACAATTTATGCTTTTTTATAAGCTCTTCCATTTTTTTCTTAAAGTTTGAAGCTTTTTCAGATATTTTACTTTTTATTGTTATTACTTTGGGTTTGGGATCTGGATCAGTTCTTGCTGTTATCATATCTGTTGGTTTAGGAACAACATGTAGTAATGCTTCTAAAAAAATTGAAGCTACTTCTTCTGAAACAGGTTGAAAATGGTTACTGGCTTCTGCCAAATCTGTTGGATTCCTCAATGTTAAATATGGGGTAGCAAAATCTTCAAATTTTTTCGCCCATTTACTTACTAAAGTATTTTTATTATAAATTATTTGGTTTCCCTTTACTTCTGCTCCTAACATAGCCAAAAAATAGAAAGCTCTATCATTCCATTTATTATTAAAATAGTCCTGTAATGCATCATGGATTGTTTTAAAATTCTCCGTTGGATCAGAAATTTCATTTGGCTTATCCTTATTCATGCCGACAACGTAAGCAGCTACGTCACCCTCCAAGTTTACCATGGCTCCATAACTGTGCCCACTAACAGGAAAAAGTGTTTTTGCTCTTTTTTGAGGATTTGAAATTCTTTGTCTTGATAAATTTCCAGTTCCTCCCCCTAAGTCCCCTACCCAAGTATTCATTTCTAAGCCAGTTCCTCCATGTGCTAAAGAAACATTCTTACTACTCCAACTTCTTCTGGAATCTAGACCTATTATTAAGTGTCCAAAATCTACAGCTTTATATGAGTTTTCAAAAACTTCTGGAGAATCATATAAAGACTTAAATAAATTAGATTTACAATTCTCAGAACATTTTAGCACTTCTCTAGCATCTGCTTTAACATTACTACCAGTATAAAGATTAAAAAAAGCAATTCTAGCATTACTTTTTTCTGTGGTATAATCTAAACTCCATTTTGCTCCATAATAAATTCCTCTTATGATACTTATTCTATCCCCCATATCATCAAAACCATTTTCTATAAGCATTTCCTCAGCTTGTTTTACCAATGCCGTAAGTTCATTAAAATTAGATGTTTTTTTTGATACTTTACAGGTACATACTTTTTCAGAAGGATTAATATTTACATAATCTCCATAAGTAATTCCATTTTCTATTCCTTGTTGCTGTATTCTTTGTCCTGCATTGTTAGTTATATTTCCCTGACAATTATACACAATATCACCCTTTACCTCTTCAATAATCTTTCCTCCCGCTACTTTTACTATACTTCCTATAACATTTATGTAACGTTATTTAAAAACTATTAGTTTTCTCTCCACTGTTATTCTTTACCTCTCTTTGAGCATTATGTATTATATTACCCTCTTTTGAACTAGTTTCTATAGATTGTGTGGCATTTTTTGTCATTTGAGAAGATTTTGAAGTAATATCCTTATCAGCCGTTTCAAAAATATCCCCGGCAAACAGGGAATATTGCATACTCACATGAGTAGTAGAATTTTGTCCTACCGTGGTGGTCTGGTTTGCTCCCTTATAGATTTTGTAAATAGAGGAAGAACTGTTATTTATTTTCATCTTGCTTTATTCTTTTTCTATCGACAGGGTTTCTCCGGTAATTCCGTCTATCAGGTAAGTCGTATATTCTGTTTTGTCGTATTCCTGATTGGGTGTTTTCAATTTTTTTCTAACCCATACTTTATAAATAGGATATTCTTCCCTGGTTCCTTTTTTAGATAAACTTCTGTTTACATCTATGTGAGTATATCCCAGGGGATCTTCATTAAGCGGGTCTATATGGTATTCCTGTTTCATTTTAGCTACTAACTGGTTTAAAGTAAATTTATACGGCTCATCGTGGTCGATTTCTTTTACCAGTTTTCCCTGTTCATCATAGCTTCTTTCTTTTCCTATTGTATTATAGTAAAATTTATATAATTTCGTTCTAAGGCTTCCATTGGGATAGTAGTAACGTATGGTCATAAAGGAAGAATTTATTTTACTGGTACCTTCCACTATTTCCTCTAATTCTAACTTGCTTAAATCGACAGAGTCCCTGTCAGAATAAGGGTTGTTTTTATAGCGATAAGTTATTTGGGCTCTCCGGTTATCTTTTTTTAAAAATTTATCAAATTGAGTGTTTATAACCCCCCGGTAATTAATTTGCCAGTCTTTATACTTATCCAGGGTAAAATATTCCAGAGTGTCCGGGGGCAGGTTGTAGCTGTAGAAATCATCTGCTGTAAACTGTTCCCATTCTTCCCGGGTAAATTCCCTTCCTTTGTAGGTTTTGTAAATGGGGGAAGAGCTGTTTTTTCTCTTTTCCAGTTGATTTGTGTAAAATTCCCAAATGCTTGATTCATATCCCATTTCTTCGCTTTGCTCTTTTACCAGCAGGGTTTTTCCGGTAATCCCGTCTATCAGGTAGTCAGTATATCCAAATTCTGGAGTACTCGGTTTAAGTCTTACCCATATATTGTAATAAGGATATTTCTCGATTGTCCCTTTTTTTGATATTCCCCTGTGTACGGAAAGGCTTTTACCGTCTAACAGGTCTAAATCGTATTTCCGTTTCATCTTGGTGATTAGCCGGTCTAAGGTAAATTTATAGGGTTTATCGTAATTGATCTCTTCTACCAGCTTCCCTTGTTCATCGCAGTTTTTTTCTATTCCTATTTTGAAGTCGTAAAAAAACTGAAGTTGTATTTTTAGATTTCCATTGGGATAATAAAATCTTCCGAATTTATATGGGGAATTCATTATACTAATAAATTCTGATATTTCCTTTAATTTATAAATATCAATACTATCGTCTTTGGTTCTTATATTGGTTCTTGAATAGTAGATACTTGCCTTTAAATTTCCTTTTATAAAATGTTTATTAAATTGAGTATATGTATAGTCGGTATCAACCTCCCAGTCTTTGTATTTATCAATGTTAAAATATTTCGAGGTATCTTTATTTAGGGCGGGAGGTACCTGTGCTTTACAGCAAAAACAGGATAAAAAAATAAAGGAATAAAAGAATGTCTGATATAGTAATTTAAACTGTTTCATTTGTCAATTTAAATTCAGTTTATGACTGATTTTCCCTTCGTTCAAAAAAGCCTTCCTTCTTCCTTCTTTATACTATTTAAATATTGTTCCTTAATAGTTCCTTTTTCAGTGTCTCTTTTTTTTATATTGAAGGTGGTTTCAAATAAAGTCACACCAGTCTTTCCATTTACTAAATAAGAAATAATTATGTTTTCACCTTTTTTATTTTTTAGAGAAACTTCATAGGTGGGAACAGCTATTTTTTCGTCACTTTTATTTC
>JAVBRH010000222.1:0-2577 GCA_031548225.1 Apibacter sp. | reverse complement strand
AAAAGAGTCGGAGAAGTTTCTCAGGAATTACAGGAAGGAGAAATTCAACGGATTGCCAATAACTATGTAAAATATAGCAGCTGGTATGAAGAGGTATATTCCGAAGAAGACGAACACGGAATTTAACCCTCCCTGACCACAATATATTGTATTTAAGAAACGGTTGAAGAAGATATGATAAAACACCTTATATTTGTCGGATTGGGGGGAGCATTAGGCTCTATCAGCCGTTATCTTATTACTCTCTATACCGTAAAGCATTATGCAGGTACTTTTCCCGTTGCCACTTTTTTTATTAATATAACCGGATGTATCCTAATCGGTTTGTTTATGGGACTTGCGGAACGCTTCCATTTTATCAGTACGGATATGAAGTTATTTCTGGTAACCGGGCTTTGCGGGGGATATACCACTTTTTCCGCTTTTTCCTATGAAAATATGCAACTTTTCCAGGGAGGAAGTCAGTCGGTTATGTGGTCTTATATTTTTTTCAGTATTTTTCTGGGAATTGCAGGTGTCTGGTTAGGCAGTCTCCTTGCAAGGATTTAAATAAAACCAACAACCTTTTAATTGGAATGCCGGTATAGAACTTCTTTTTTATCGTTTTGTATCTGGAATTCCAGGTATTTAAAACTATCCCTCGGAATTACTTTTATCCACCTTTTGTATTTAAAGAACCATTCGTTTCTGATACTCTTCCATCCTTTGGTTAAATAAGCTCCGACGAACGGGTGAACATGAAGGAATATTCTTCCTTTGTACGGAGAATTCAGGAGATGGGTTATTTGTTCCTGTATCCTGTCTACCAGAATAATGGAAGATTCCACTTTTCCGTCAGGATTGGGATTATTTTCCGTAGTGTTCATCTGTTTCTGAGGCCGTACTCTCTGCCGCGTTATCTGTACCAGACCGAACTTACTTGGTGGCAATATTTTATGCTTTGCCTTATCATCCTTCATCACCTCTTTCAGATATTCATACAATTCTTTTTTATGCTGGGAAGAAGTAAGATCTATAAAATCTATTACAATAATTCCCCCTATATCTCTCAATCGCAACTGACGGGCAATCTCGGCTGCTGCCAGCTTATTAACATGCAGGGCGGCATCTTCCTGTGACTTCTGACTGGCGGTTACATTTCCCGAGTTCACATCAATCACATGCATGGCCTCCGTATGTTCTATAATCAGGTAAGCTCCTTTTGACTGATAAATATTAACATGCTTTCCAAAAAGCTGTTTTATCTGTTTGTCAACATTGTAATATTCAAAAATAGGGACATGAGAATCATAAAATTTTACGATTTTAGATTTTTCCGGAGCGATAATTCCTAAGTAATCACGCATTTCCTGCGCCAGATCCTCATCATCACAAATAATATTTACAAAATCCTCATTAAAGTTATCCCTGAGAATAGAAGAAGCCTTATCCAGTTCCCCCAATATCTTTACCGGGGATTTTCCCTTTTTCATATTACGGAAACAGACCGTGTTCCATTTATTCAACAAGTAACGAAGATCGGATTGCAATTCTCCCGCTGTTTTACCCTCTGCTACCGTTCGGATAATCAGTCCAAATCCGGAAGGCCGTATCTGATCTCCTATTTTCCGAAGGCGGTCTTTTTCCTCTGAAGTTGAAATATTGCGGGAAATGGAAGTTTTAGAAGCGAAAGGAATTAAAACCAAATACCTTCCTGCCAGGGAAATCTCCGATGAAATACGGGGACCCTTGGTAGAGATGGGTTCTTTGGTTATCTGTACCAGAATTTCCTGATTGGGTGATAATACATTTTGAATTACCCCATCTTTATTTATATCTTCCTCGAAAGAAAAGGAACTTAGTTTAGGGCTGTTAATTTTTCCGGAAGAAACTCCTTTACTGTATTTTATGGATGATTTAACCTGAGGACCTAAATCATGATAATGCAAAAATGCATCTTTTTCATATCCTATATTTACAAAACAGGCGTTTAAACTGGGAGCTAATTTTTTAATTTTCCCCAATATAATATCCCCTACTGTAAAATTATTTCCTACCTCATCTTCATGAAATTCCTGAATCCTCCCCTCTTCTAATATTACAATTTCTACTTTTCCTTCGTCGTATGATACTACTAATTCCTTACTCATTTTTTTTAACTCAAAAACCCTCTAAATTCTATTTTGAATAAAAACATTCCTTACCCTGTTATCCTGTTACGAATCCTGGTAAAGAATGTCTGTTTTTTAAGTTTGAAAAAACTTAATTATTATGATATAAAGAAAAATTTACTATTTATTTTTCTTTTTATGACGATTCAATCTCCTTCTCTTCTTTCTTTTGTGTGTCGCTATCTTATGACGTTTTCTTTTTTTTCCGCTTGGCATATTATTCTCAATTTATGATTTAGTAATTATTTAATCTTTACATTAGATTTAACATTTTCCACAAAAGATTTTGCCGGCTTAAAAGCAGGAACATTATGAGCCGGAATTTTAATGGTTGTATTTTTTGAAATATTTCTCCCGGTTTTAGCCGCTCTTTTTTTAATTAAAAAAGTTCCGAATCCTCTTAAATAAACATTATCTCATTTATTAA
>JAVBRH010000053.1:0-10828 GCA_031548225.1 Apibacter sp. | reverse complement strand
GCAAGGTATTTTCTTTCTGGATCGGGCTGTTAACGACACTATTTTCAAATTACAGAACATTGGGACAAACCCTAGACTAGCCTCTTTACGAATACAATCTCTGGCTGCTGATAAATCCGGAAATATCTGGGTAGGTCATGGAGGAGTCAATGCTTCAAACTCAAGCGGCGGAGTAGAACGAATTAATATAAACACACTGCAAGTCGAGCATCTGTCACCTGACGCAGATGCCCGTGGCCTGACTTATACGAAAAGAAATGGTTTAGCCACCCTAAATGCCCAACAAATAACAGTCGATGTTAATAATAAAGTGTGGGTAGCTCACAAGTACCATGAATTAGCATCTGCCAATTATGTTGTCACTCCGGGAACTTTTTCTTCCAAAATGGCAGATACCGAAGCATTTGATGCTGTAGGTACCTGGAAGGATATAACAGAAAGAAAGGAAGATTTAGGACTTCCTTACCCTGCCTATACCTTTAATCCTCCTATGAACAAAACACCACAGACCAGAACATGTAACGCCATTTCTACCGGAAGCGGTTTTGTCTGGGTCAGTGTTATTCCTTACGAAGTACATTTAACCGAAGAATATCTCTCTGCTCGTTTATTGCAATACACTTTGGATGGTAATTTTGTAGCCCAATACAGTATTGAATCCTCAAAATTCATTAGAAGAGGCGGGAACTTTAACGGTGTATATGCCACAAATAATAACAGAGGTGTCTGGGTTACTTCCAATTTAGCAGATAATGGTTTTTCCGTACTTAAAAACGGACAATGGCATAACATGTCCGATTCCAATCTCATGCCCCCTGGAACCCGGTTTAATCAGGGAGCTATTTGGGGAGATTTTTTCGGAAAAGTATACCTGGGTACCAACAATGGTTTAATTGTGTATGATGGAATAGGAGCTATTAATGACCCGGATTCTTATACATTATATACCAAAACGGAATATAATACCCCAAGAAGCAAATACTGCCCTGAAATGGTTTCCAATAACATTACTGCAGGAACATCAGAGGCAACTAATGATTATAGTTATGATTCTTATTACTCATGGATAGCTACCAGTTCCGGCATTATGAAAGGTTTCTTTCCTCCGGGAGAAATGATCGGATATCATATTATTAATAGGAATAAGGATATTGATTACACCAAAAAAGAATTTTATGATGAAAAAAACCGTACACCTTTCGTAGAATTTCACAAAATAACTAATGATTATATACCAAAAGATAAAGACACTCCTTCATTTGCCGCTGACGGTACTGTTTCCAGTATTATCAGATACTACACCAAAGATGCCGTAAAATTCTATACTCCCGGTCCTGCCGGAAGTAAATATATTTTTACTATCGGGTACTATCCTATTCTAAGTCAATATTCTCCCCTTCCGGAAATTCCCGGAGATACTGAAAATATAGAATATAAGGCTCGTTATGGTGAACTTTTTCTAAGACCTCTGGAAACCTATGGAGATAACGTTAATCCAGAAGACCTGGATTATGTTGAAGTTGTGTATAAACATCCTGAATATATAAAAGAAGATGAATTAAATAATCATCATAGTACTCATTATACTCTATACAGTTTATACATTATGGATAAAATACATGAATTGATTCCCGAACGTATTTTTTTCCATCCTATTAAATTTTCCCTGCCTCCGGTTTTGCTTGGCCACGGAGTCTGGTCTGATATCAGTTCTGTGAATAAAATCAAAAACTATTTACAGACAAAAGGTTATAAGGAAGAACAGCTTCTTAGAGCCTGGAGGGAAAATCCCAAACTTCCTGAAAATCCTTTTAAAATAGATGCAGGAGTTATTCCTACCTATATAAAACAACTACGGATAAATGCCCTTGACAACAAAGTCTCTGCAGGTAAAGTAAATGTTATCGTTCACAGCCGGGGAGGGCTATATACCCGTGCCTATATAGAAGAAATCGATCCGAGGTATAAATATAATGATGATATCAATTCACTGATTACCCTTAACACCCCTCATTCGGGTTCACAAGAAGCAAATGCGGTTCTGGATCAAAGAATCATAATTCCTAAAATATTTCATCCGATAGGAACTATAATTACTCCTTTTACTTCAGGATCAACAAATTTAGATCATATTTCTTTTTCCAGCATTGGTCCTTTAAAAATAGGAGATATCTTTCAGGGAGCAATTTTAGTAGGAGGTACAATATCAAAGGAAGAAAGAAAAACTCTTTGGGGAGCAAAAAATCTTACAGTTATAAATGATGATCTTTCTGGCTCTAAAGGACCACAAACCAGTTTCATTAAAAAATTAAATGACCCCGTAAATCTGAAAAAATTGAAGGATGCCCAAGTCCCTATCCATGTTGTAGCCACTAATTTTTCTTTTTGTAAACAACCCGGTTTCTGTGAAAACGCTCATTTTGAAATTACAACACCTAAAATATTAAACCAAACTGCTACAGGTCTCGTATTAGCCTACGAAACCACACGATTTTTATTAAAAACTAAAGTATCTGAAGGTTTGGATAACTTCATGAAGTATCTTTTCAATGGAGATACCAATGACCTGATTGTACCGGATAAAAGTATGAAAGCAGGCTTACCATCCAACTATATAAGTTCTTTTGAAACTCAAAATGCTCCGCATACTGATCCTTTCTTAGATGCAACAGGTGTTTGTGGTGATACTGTAGTACACAACGGGATTTTCAAGCTTTTAAAAGAAGACCTTCGCTTGAGTGACAAAGGGGGAAGTTTCACTAAAAAAGGGATAAGCCCACCTGCTTTAACCTATAATTTTTTATCCTGGTTTTCCGGATTTCCTTCTTCCAAACAAGCAGATTCCCAGAATCCAAATGGAAAAATTGTAATAAATCCTGATTCTTTTACTTCCGGAATGTCTTCCGGAAGTGAAGCCACTTTTGAGGTATATCAGGAAAATTTAAATAAAATCATAATCGTTTGTGATTATCCCGGATTAGAAAACCAATATATCTCTATGAAAGAAGACGAACTTACCTTTAAAAACAACTTTTCTTTTACCATTCCTGAAGAATTTTCCGGAAAGTTCAATGTTACCGCTTACGGTTTCAGTGAAGGGCAGCTAATTGCCATGCATACGGTACAAGCTACTGCCCTGTTGCCTCTGGGCCTTACTTTACAGACTATCCATTTTGAAGAACCGGAGGATTCTATGCCTGAGCAAAGCTCTTATATCTTTAATTTATTAGGGACTTTTAGTGACGGAGTGGAACGTCGAATCAATGATATGGCAGGAATTTCTTATTCCATTGATGATTTGCGCATCCTTGAAAGGACAGACAACCAAACCCTGAAAAGTCACACTCCAGGTACGGCTACTCTTAGCGCATCCATAAATTCCCTTACTGCAACACTTTCTATAAACGTCAGACAGGATCTTACCTTACTGGAAAGTATAGTTACCGATTTCTATCCTGAATATGAAGCAACCGGCCCGGTTAAGCTAACCTGGGATACCTTCCGTGAATACCAGTCTAAAAATTTTACTTTGGAAAGAAGTGAAAACAACACTCAGAATTTTATCCGGATCAACCAACAGCCAGGGAAAGGAACCGATTACAATCCTTCCAGCTATACTTTCTCAGACAACACCAGCTCTGGCCATGTTTTCTATCGGTTAAAATTATTTGATCTTGATGACCAGGAAGTGTATAGTGAAATCATTGAAATAGATAAAAAATCTTTATCTGTTGATGAAACCACTCTACCTGCTGACAAAGAAAACAAATTACTTTTAGCTCCAAACCCGGTAAAAACATCCACAGGAAACTTATTTATCAAATCCGATTTTAGTGACGTCCAGTCTCTTCTCAATATTTATGACATCAACGGAAGACTTGTCTATACTCAAAGGTGTAATATCACCATAGGAGAACAGAAAATAAGCTTTGAAATTCCTTCCAATGTTGCCAATGGAATTTATCTGGTTCAATTGAAAACCAAAAATTATGTAAAATCGGTAAAGTTGGTTCTTCAGAGATAAAGCATAATATAAACTGTCTTTATACTTATTTCATTTTCATCCCTCAGTTGCTAAAAGCAACTGAGGGATTTTTTATTATAAAAATCGAAAAAATAACTATCGATCACAGCAATTTTCACATGATTACCTTTTTATATAAAACTCCTCCGATGGACACAGCAACAATAGAAACGAATATCAGGATACCAAAATCCAGAAGCAAATGATAGCCGCATACATCTCCTGTAATCATAAAGGTACGGAGAGCATCAATCATATAAGTAAGCGGATTGATATGTGAAACTACTTTTAACCAATCGGGCATAATTTCAATCGGATAAATGGCATTACTGGCAAAAAATAACGGCATGGTCATTAACTGTCCTATTCCCATAAACCGCTCCCGGGTTTTCACCAGACAGGCAATAATCAGGGAAAAGGTGGAAAAAAACAATCCTCCCAGCATTACGGTTATCAATACTCCCAATAAATACAACGGATTCCAGTTAACATTTACTCCTAACAACACAGCCAGAATATAAATAATAACCACAATGGGAAGCGTCCGCAAACCTGCTGAGAGAGCTTTTCCCAGAACAATGGCCGTATTGGGCGTGGGAGTTGCCAGAATTTTATGAACAAGCCCCAGATCCCTCTCCCAGATAATAGCAATTCCGGAAAAAATGGAAATAAATAATACACTTTGCGCCAGAATACCCGGAGTCATAAAATCAAGATAATTGGCTTCCCCGGGAATGATATGAGTTCGTGCAAACACCTGCCCGAATATCAACAGCCACAAAGCCGGCTGAACCGCTCTCATAAAAATTTCCGTAGGATCATGAAAAATCTTCCGTATTTCCAGTTCCGATATAACGAAAGCCTTTCGTATAAAATTTATTGCACTCATAATCCGTGTTTAACCTAAACGTCTTGATTTCTTTCTGTCTCTTGATACACTCCGGAAATTACTTCCTGATTCTACCAAATTATCAGCAGTATAATGAATAAACACATCTTCCAGGGTTGCTTCTTCTTTATCAATGGAAGCTTTTAATTCTTCTGAGGTGCCGACAACAGCCAATTTTCCTCGTGTCATTAAAGCTATTTTACCGGAAACATCGTCCGCTTCCTCCATTAAATGAGTCGTTAATACAATAGTGGTAGAATATTTTTTTTGTAAAGCTTTCACATGTTCCCAGACTACATTCCTTCCGATAGGATCTAACCCGGTTGTAGGCTCATCCAAAAATAATAACGACGGCCTGTGCAGGGTTGACTGGGCGATTTCCAGCCTCCGGATCATTCCCCCGGAATATTCCTTTACCAGTTTGTTAATATGGTCTTTCAACCCCATAAACTCCAGGGCTTCATGAATTCGTTCCTTTCGTTCTTTCGCCGGAATGTCATATAATTTGGCAAATATCAGGAGATTTTCATATCCTGTAAGGGAACCGTCCGCAGAAAGCATTTGGGGAACATAGCCTATAATTTTCCTTATTTCATAAGGATGGGTTTTAATGCTATACCCTTTAATAAAGGCTTCGCCACTGGTAGGAGGAAGCAAGGTAGTCAGCATTTTAATAACCGTACTTTTCCCGGCTCCGTTAGGGCCTAATAAGGCAAATACTTCACCCGGCTCAATGGTTATGTTCAGATTGTCCACAGCAGTAAAAGTTCCATACAAACGCGTTAGTTTTTTAGTTTCCAGGATACTCATAAGAACTATTACTTATTTTTATAGTTACTATTTCTTTTAACTTTAGTGGTAAAAAGAATAATTATATAACAAAGGTACTATATTTACACATAAGGAATAGCAAATCCGTACTAATGTTTTGTTAAATATAGAGGAAACTATAAGGAATATTTTAATTTACTCTATAACTAAACAACTGATATTAAACAAAATAAAAATAAATTTAAAAAAATTTAAAATATTTTTCCTTCCCGTTCGTCTACAAGAATAAAGAGGAAAGAATTTTTGATTTATGATTGTAGACTGACGATTTTAAATTTTCTAACGTCTAATATCTGGCATCTAAAATCTTTGTACTTTTTACAATTAAAAAATAGAAATTATGAGAGATATAAACAAAAGAAGAAAGCCGAAAAAAGGATTGAGAATAGTATTCTTCCTTGTGATTGCAGCTATTTTCATTGCTGTTTTTATGTGGCTGTGGAATGCGTTGATTCCTTGCATTATCGGATGGTCGGCCATTAATTACTGGCAGGCAGCAGGATTATTGATTCTTTCCAAACTTTTATTCGGCGGATTTGGAAGATTCGGAATGGGCGGGATGCATCAGGGATTCCATAAAAATCCGTTCTTTGAGAAAATGCATTCCCTCTCTCCTGAAGAACGCCGGGATTACATCCGCCGGAGAATGCAGGGAGGGCCGTTTTGTGATAAGGATAAACCTGAAAATCCGACTTCAACTTCTCAAACTGAGAATTAATGGATACCCTGTCAATGAAACCGGATTCTTCTGTCAGCCAAAACGTAACGGATATTTTTAAAAAATATCAGTCCCAGCTTAAAAGCTTTATTGCTAAAAGAGTAACCTCCAAAGAGGATCGGGAAGATATTTTACAAAATGTATTCTATCAGTTGGCAAAAATTAATCTGGAAGAAAATCCCATTCAGCAAATTTCTGCCTGGCTGTATTCCGTTACCCGGAATCAAATCATAGATCGGGGCCGGAAACATAAAGAAGTAGAAATGCCCTACTTCAAAGATGAAGATGACGATTCCTTCGTTAAAGAAATCTCTGAATTGTTGTCAGATAAAGATTCTTCTCCTGAAACGGAATATTTGAAATCTCTGATCTGGGAAGAATTAAACTCAGCTTTGTCGGAACTTCCTGAAGAGCAACGAACGGTTTTTGAACTAACGGAACTACAGGGTTTCTCTTTTAAGGAAATCTCCGAATCCTCCGGAGTTTCGGTAAATACCCTGATTTCCAGAAAAAGATATGCTGTATTATATTTAAGAAGTAAACTGTATGACTTATACAGGGATTTTATGGAAGATTAAAACTCTTTATTTTACCAGTAATTTTTCAGCTACCAGATTACTTAAACTTTCGGTCTTACCGGTTTCCACAACAAGAACTGTGATACTCCGATCAAATTTTTCTATTCCCTCAATCCTCAATTTTAATCCCAATCGGAAATTTTTAGAGTTCAGATATTTCAAAAAATCTTTAGAACCGTTGATTACCGCAGATAAAACCACCTTCTCTCCTATTCCACACTCACTGAGTTTTTTATAATTTACCCACTCCACATTTCCTTCCGAATCGGGAATCGGGGAACCGTGCGGATCATATTTGGGAAAATCCAGCAGTTCATCCATTTTACTAAAAAATTTATCCGAATGTATATGTTCTATCTGTTCTGCGATTTCATGCACATCTTCCCAGCTAAATCCCATTTTTTCAACCAAATACATTTCCGTTAACCGGTGTTTCCTCAAAATAAGAGCTGCTTCCTTTTTTCCCTGATCCGTTAATTTCAACGGTTTGTAACTTTGATAATGTACCAGTCCCTTTTCGGAAAATTTCTTCATCATACTGTTAACCGTAGGCATTTTTATATTCAAAGACCTGCTTAATGCCAAAGTAGACACCTCACCATTTTCATCTGCCAGGTTATATAAGGCTTTCAGATAGTTTTCTTCTATATATGAGTACATTATACAAATATAACGATTAATTCAATAAGCCTAAAAACTAATTCTTGTCAAATATATTTGTTAGATTAATCTAATTTTATAATTTTGTAAATCTAAACAACTATTTTATGAAGATAAAAACTGCCATATGTATTATTTTATTTACAGGAAAATTCTTATTTTCCCAATCCGGTACGGATTCTCTGCAAAAAAACAAGGAAACATCTTTAGATGAAGTAGTGGTAACCAGCAGCCGAAAAGACATAAAAAAATCCGACAGTCCTATTCCGACAGAAATTATCAGTCCTAAACTATTTCAAAAAAATCCGACTCCCACCCTGTTTGATGCCATAGGAATGGTAAACGGAGTAAGACCTCAGATTAATTGCAACGTTTGTAATACCGGAGATATTCATATTAACGGGATGGAAGGCCCCTACACCACAGTTCTTATAGACGGAATGCCTATTGTAAGCGGGCTATCCACTGTTTATGGGCTGAGCGGAATACCTAATAGTCTGATAGATCGGGTGGAAATAGTAAAAGGACCCGCTTCCGCTCTTTACAGCTCTGAAGCTATGGGGGGAACAATAAACATAATTACCAAAAATCCGGTAAGGGCTCCTATATTTAGTACGGATATTTTCAGTACAAGCTGGGGGGAACTTAACACAGATATTTCCACCAAATTCAAAATAGGAAATACCGTTACCAGTTTGTTAGGAATTAATTACTTCTATTATGAAAATCCTTTGGATAATAACCATGACGGATTCACAGATCTGGCTCTGCAAAACCGGATTTCCATTTTTAACAAATGGAACTTCCGGAGAAAAGAAAACCGGGCTGCCAGCCTGGGAATCCGATGGGTAAACGAAGACCGGTGGGGAGGACAAATGGACTGGAATAAAAAATATCGGGGAAGTGATGAGATATATGGAGAAAGTATCTATACGAAAAGAGCAGAACTTATCGGGATATATCAACTCCCCTTCAAAGAAAATATTTATACTCAGTTTTCCTATAACTGGCACGATCAAAATTCATGGTACGGAAATACTCCGTACATGGCAACCCAACAGGTTGGTTTTATACAAACCTATTGGGATAAGGAAATCAAAAATCACCATTTATTATTGGGAGGAGCATTCCGCTACACCTATTATGATGATGACACTCCTGCGACTGCCTCTGCCGACGGAAAACGCAATCAGCCTTCCAAAATGCCCCTTCCCGGAGCTTTTATCCAGGATGACTGGTTTATCAATGAGAAACACAATCTGCTTGCAGGTTACCGGTACGATTACGACAAATATCATGGAAGTATCCATTCTCCGAGAATTGCCTATAAATTTTCTCCCAACCGGAATAATATCTTACGTACCAGTTTCGGAACCGGGTACCGGGTGGTAAACCTTTTTACCGAAGACCATATGGCGCTAACCGGAGCCCGGGAAGTGGTAATCGAAAACTCGTTAGACCCTGAAAAGTCATACAATGTAAACCTGAACTACGAAATGAGAATCTCCTCAGAAAGCTTTTTTGCTTCTTTTGATATTACCGGATTTTACTCGTATTTCACAAACAAAATCGTAGGAGATTTTGATACCGATCCTACTAAAATTATTTATGACAATCTGGACGGACATGCGGTTTCTCAGGGAATTTCTTTAAATACAAACTGGTCTTTCTCTTTTCCGCTAAAAATCTTAGCCGGAGTTACTTTTATGGGCGTTTATACAAAAGAAAAAAACGAAACAGGACAATATATTAAGACCCAACAACTCCATGCACCCAAATGGTCGGGAACCTTTGCTATTTCCTATAACTTCCCTAAAAGAGTTACTTTAGATCTTTCGGGAGAATGGAACGGCCCTATGCGGCTGCCTATTGAACCTCATGACTATAGAAGTGAATATTCTCCCTGGTTTTGTACTGCCAACATCCAGGTAACTAAAAGATTTGACAATGGAATTGAAGTTTACGCCGGAATAAAGAATCTGTTTAATTTCATTCCTAAAGATCCGTTGATGAGACCTTTTGACCCTTTCGACAAATATGTGGACGATCCGGTAAACAATCCGTACGGTTATACTTTTGATACTTCCTACAATTACGCTTCCTTACAAGGTTTCCGGGGATTCGCAGGAGTACGGTATAATTTATTTTAATACGAAAAATCCCTCTAAGTGCAAAGTTAGAAGTACGAAGCCAGAAGTACAAAGTTAGAAAATTGTAATTCGTAAATCAACAATCGTACTTCGTAAATCTTTGGGGTTGGAGGATTATCTCAGCCAAACAGGCTTCTAAAGAGGAAAAACAAAAATAAATTCATTTTTCTTTAATTTTATTTCCTATTTATTTGGTGGGAATAATATAATTTGTATCTTTGTACGAAGATAATGTTAAATATACAAACTTTTAACACATGAAAAATAGCATTTTAACAAAAACTAACCTACTTGCCCTCCTAAATTATTACAATTCCGGGAACCGTTTTTGTTGTTGCTAATATACTTCATTCAATCTGTTAGAATTTAATTTCTAACACCCTTTCTTTATTTTACATCTAACACTTCTATAAAGAAAGAAATTTACCAGACATTTTAATCAGATAATTACATGAACTAAAACCATTCGGTTTCTGTTCCCTCTGAAAAATAACCCTGTTCTGTCGGTATGCACCGGCTGAAATAACTTCAATCCTGTTTCTATCAGATAATACAAACAATAAATTCTGTTTGTAACAGGAAAATTATATCCCGTTTCAAAAAATAAATTTAAAATAAAATGAAAAAATCAAATTTCCTAAAAAAATGGATCTCTAAAGGAATAATAGCAACCATTAGCATCTTGCTTTTAGCTGGTTGTGCTAAAAAAAGCAATGAAAAAACCAAAGAAATCAGAATAGGCTATCAAAAGTCCGGTCCGTTGGTTTACTTAAAAAACAAACAATTACTGGAAAAAGAATTATACGAAAAAAATATAAAAATATCCTGGGTTGAATTTTCCTCAGGCCCTCCTATCCTAGAAGCGCTTAACACCGGAAGCATTGATCTCTGCACCACCGGGGAAACTCCCCCTATCTTCGCACAGGCAGCAGGTATTGAATTTTATTACATCGCCTATGAGCCCTCTTCCCCTGAAAT
>JAVBRH010000216.1:0-10960 GCA_031548225.1 Apibacter sp. | reverse complement strand
TTATTTTTTTAGAGAAACTACTTATTCTTATTTAAAACCGACAGGAATGGATGAAGACGAAACGAATTGGGAAGTTTTTAATGAAAAGCTCAAACTTTTTCTAAAATATCCTGTTAAAATACAGTATAAAATAACTTCTAACCTGACTTTAAAAGGACTGACCAGAATAGCTTTAAATATTATCAAATAGTAAAATAAAAAGAGGCTTTTACAGCCTCTTTTTATTATAACTTATATACAAATAGGTTTTTATGCTCCTATTTCATCTATATGCAATCTTTTAGCTTCTTCTTTATAGAAACCTCCGGCCAGCTTATCTCTCACTGCTTCGAATGCATCTAAGGTTTCATTGATGTCCTCATCTGTATGAGAAGCCGTAGGAATTAACCGTAGAAGGATCATTCCTTTAGGTATTACCGGATATACCACCACACTGGTGAAAATCTTGTAGAAGTCCCTTAAATCCTTAATCAGAAGGGTAGCTTCTATAGGGGATCCTTGTAAATAAACCGGGGTTACACAAGTATTGGTCAGCCCCAGATTAAATCCTCTGCCTTTTAACCCGTCCTGAAGCTTGATCACATTATCCCAAAGTTTATCTTTTAGCCTTAATGTCGTATTCTTAAGTAATTCCAGTCTTTTCAGAGCCCCTATCACCATAGGCATTGGTAAGGACTTGGCAAAAATCTGGGAACGAAGATTGTATTTCAGGAATCTGATAATTTCTTTATCTCCTGCAACAAAGGCTCCAATTCCTGCCATTGATTTGGCAAAGGTGGAAAAATATACATCAATTCCGTCCTGACATCCCTGCTCCTCTCCGGCTCCGGCTCCTGTTTTTCCTAAAGTTCCAAATCCGTGAGCATCGTCTACCAATAAACGGAAATCATATTTCTTTTTAAGTTCTACTATTTCTTTCAGTTTTCCCTGTTCTCCTCTCATTCCGAAAACCCCTTCGGTAATAACCAGAATTCCTCCTCCGGAGTCTGCTGCATTTTTAACTGCTCTCTGTAGGTTTTTTTCCAGGCTTTCAATGTTATTATGCTGATAGGTAAATCTCTTCCCGAAATGAAGCCGTACTCCATCGACAATACAAGCATGGCTATCCACATCATACACAATTACATCATTCTTGGAAACCATAGTGTCAATAATGGAAACCATTCCCTGATAACCAAAATTAAGAAGATAGGCTGCTTCTTTATGTACAAATTCCGCTAATTGATTTTCCAGTTCTGCATGAAGAGGCGTTTGTCCGGACATAGCCCGTGCTCCCATAGGGTAAGCCATTCCGTATTTTTCAGCACCTTCGGCATCTGCTTTCCTCACTTCCGGGTGGTTTGCCAACCCTAAATAATCATTGATACTCCAAATGATCATTTCTTTACCCTTGAATTTCATTCTCGGGCCGATTTCTCCTTCTAAAACAGGAAAAATATATTCACCCTCCGCATAGTCCGCAAATTTTTCTAAAGGACCGGGCTGGTTTTTTATTCTGTCAAAAATATCCATTTATGTTTATAAGATTATTGTACTTTTTCAACGGTTGCATGACTTTCCAGTCCATTGAGCCTGCTTTTTACAAACCCCTGGGCCTTCATCCAGTCATCGCTAAATACTTTAGTCATATATCTTGAACCGTGATCAGGGAAAATAAGTACTACTATTGATTTTTCATCAAAACTATCTGTTATCTGACGGACAGCTGTCAGGCTGGCTCCGCTGGTATATCCTACCATCAGTCCCTCTCTAAGTGCCAGTTCTCTTGTGGCATAAGCACTCGGTTCATCAGATACCTTTACATATTCATCAATTACTGAAAAATCCAATGCTTCAGGAACTAAGTTTTTTCCTAAGCCTTCAATCTGATATGGGCGAATTTCATCCGGATCTACTATTCCTGTTTCGAAATATTTTTTAAGAATCGATCCTACTGCATCTACTCCGATAATTTTTATATCCGGATTTTTCTCTTTTAAAAACTGGGCTGCTCCTGTCAAAGTCCCTCCTGTTCCGGTGCATCCGATAAGGTGTGTAATTTTTCCTTCGGTCTGCTCCCAGATTTCCGGCCCGGTAGTTAAATAATGTGAACGTGTATTTTCTTTGTTAAAGTATTGATTGATATACAAAGAATTTGGAGTTTCTTCAGCTATTCGTTTTGCTACTTCGTAATAAGATCTGGGATCATCTGCCGGTACATTGGCCGGACACAAATATACTTTCGCTCCCATAGCCTTTAAAAAGGAAATTTTTTCAGGTTTGGTCTTATCACTAACAGCTAAAATACATTTATATCCTTTAATGATACTCACCATTGCTATAGAAAAACCGGTATTACCGGACGTGGTTTCAACAATAGTGGCTCCAGGTTTCAAAAGTCCCTGTTTCTCTGCATTTTCAATAATATGAAGTGCAATTCTGTCTTTAGTTGAATGTCCAGGATTCCAGCATTCCAGTTTTGCGAAAAACTCACCTTTCATCCCTTCTGTTACTTTATTCAAGCGAACTAACGGCGTATTGTTAATTAACTCAAGAACATTGTTGTAAGTTCCAGCCATTCTATTCAATTCTTTTGATTAATTTTTATAATTAATTTCAAGGGGCAAATTTATGATTTTTTTTTGTTACAAAAAATTTAAGCACACGAAATTTAATGTAAACATTCTGATTCCAATTTTTCCTGATAAAAAATTCATTATTAGATATAAAATCAGTTAAGCTCCTTATAGACATATTCCATAATTTTTTTATCCGTTTCCGTAAGCTCCACATTTCTTCTTTTCATAGCTTTTTCAGCAACTTCAAAAGCTTTTTCCAGTTTGAACAATGGACTTTCGGACTTTCCTCCCCATGAAAATGATTTAATGATATGCGGAGGAAAACCGGAGGTAAAGATATTAGCCGAAACGCCTATCACTGTACCTGTATTAAACTGGGTATTGATAGCCGATTTGGAATGATCTCCCATGATTAATCCTGCAAATTGCAGGCCAGTTTTTATAAATGCTTCTTTAGGGTAATTCCAACATCTCACTTCTGCGTAATTGTTTTTCATATTGGAAGAATTGGTATCTGCCCCCAGATTACACCATTCCCCCAAAACGGAATTTCCTAAAAATCCTTCATGTCCTTTATTGGAATACCCTGTAACTACAATATTGTTGACTTCTCCTCCTACTTTAGAATAAGGCCCTATGGTAGTACCTCCGTACACCTTCGCTCCCATATTGAGTTTTGATCCTTCACACAAGGCTAATGAGCCTCGTACCATAGCTCCTTCCATAATTTCAGAGTCTTTACCCAGATAAATTTCTCCTTCTTTGGTGTTCAATATCACACACTCGGCCGTAACTCCTTCTTCTAAAAACACTTTGGAGCGATCTCCTATTACCTTCACCGTTTCTGACAAAGGCTTCGACTTTCTCCCCTGAGTCACCAAAGCAAAGTCATAAGAGATGGCCTTTGCATTATAACTGAATAAATCCCATGGATATTGTATCCGGAAACTTTTAAATTCGATTTCCACTTTTTTTGTGAACTGCCGGGAAGTAAACTCTTCAAAGGATGCATGAGCAGCTATTAGTTTCTGGTCAAAATAGACCGCCTCTCCCGGTTTCAGGTTTTTAATGGTAAAAATTAAATCCGTATCCGGAAAATACACAGGGTTTATAAACAAATTCTGATTTTCTCTATCAGCGGGATATTTTTCAGAAAGATAATCCTGAGTAAGAAAAGAAACTTTTTCCGTCTGAAGAATTTTTTTCCATCTCTCGGTAAAAGTCAATATTCCCATCCTGAGCTCTGCTACCGGCCGGGTAAACGTTAACGGAAGCAAATCCGGACGTTCCTCACCATCAAATAAAATAACATTCATATAATTATATTGAGTATATTTTATTGGTTCTTCAAATATAAAAAATTATAATAGATTAATAATAATTAAAAAAGATAAAATCAAGATTTTCTTTATTTCAATTATTTTAATCCGAGGTTTTGTAACTTTGAATAAAATTTTGATTTATGGAAATAGCTATTATTGCTCATGATGGAAGAAAGGCAGATATGGTTGCTTTTTTAATGTCTCATCTGGATATATTAAGGCAGCACAATGTTAATTTGATAGCAACCGGAACTACGGGTTCTTTCGTGGAAAATGCAGGGCTGGAAGTGAAAAAATTTCAATCGGGGCCTCTGGGAGGCGATGCACAAATTGCAGCACGGGTAGTGGACGGATTGACGGATATGGTAATCTTTTTCAGGGATCCTTTAGGAAAACATCCGCATGAACCGGACGTAAATATGCTATTGAGATTGTGTGATGTTCACAATGTTCCTCTGGCAACTAACAAAGCAACAGCGAAAGTACTCATCAATTCCCTGGAATTGATCGAAAATCCGGAAACGGAATAAACCGGCTTATTTGCCGGCATAATGATCCAAAAAATATTGTATTCCTTCAGAAGCTCCTTTCTGAATAAAAATGTTACTTTGTCTCAACGGTGTTTCTACCAGTTGGGGATCAATAATGAAAACCCGGGCTTTCGAAGATACAAAATCAATGAGGGAAGCCGCCGGATATACCTGTAAAGAGGTGCCTATAACTAAAAAAATATCTGCCGTACGGGTAATTTCAATCGCTTCTTCCATTTTAGGAACTGCCTCTCCAAACCAGACAATATCCGGACGAAGCTGTCCTCCGTCTTCTGCCAAATCTCCTATATGAATTTCTTCTAACGTTTCATATACCAGCGAATCATTTTTTTCACTCCGGATTTTATTTAATTGTCCGTGTAAATGGACAATATGAGAGGAACCTGCTCTTTCATGAAAATTATCCACATTTTGTGTAATAATGGAAACTTCAAAAAGGGCTTCCAATTCTTTAAGCAGATAGTGTCCCTTGTTCGGCTCATGATCCTTTAACTCAGATCTTCTTTTGTTATAAAATTCCTGCACCAATTCCGGATTTTTATACCAGCCTTCAATGGAAGCTACTTCAGAAATATTGTATTTTTCCCACAATCCACCGGAATCTCTAAAAGTGCTTAATCCACTTTCCACGCTCATTCCTGCCCCGGTCAGCACCACTAATTTGTTTTTCATTTTTTCAGGTTTTATTGATTTAGGTTTAAATCTGCTTTTCTACCTCAATATTTTTTTCTGTACCTTACTAAAAAGCCACCCGATAAGCAGGCCTATCAAGGCTCCGGAAACGACATCCAAAGGAAAATGCACTCCTACATAAATCCGGCTGTAAGAAACCAGAACTGCCCACAAATAAAGTAAAAAGGGAGCATACTTATGTTTTTTACCAAATAAAACAGATAAGTAGGTTGCCAGTCCAAAAGAACTGGCTGCGTGGGCCGAAAAATAACAAAAATTTCCCCGGCAACTTTCAATTACCAACCTGAATAACCCGTCTATTTCAGGATTTTTACAAGGACGGGGACGTTTTACCCAATCTTTTACTATAGAAGATAGTCCATCTGTAAAGGCTACCATAATTCCTATGGAAACTCCAATAAGAAGAGCTTTTTTCCAACCGTATTTTTCTACAATAATGATAAAAATAAGCAGGTAAACGGGAATCCAAGCGTATTCATTAGTTATGTAAAGCCAAAACTGGTCGTATGAAGCGCACCCCAGATTATTTAAAAACAGAAATAGTTCGGTATCCCAACGAACAATGGTATCCATTAACTTCTTTTTACAGGACCGTCAAAAGTATCATCCAGCAGATTATCTATATTTTTCCCAGTATCTTGTACTGTATCATCCATTGTTTTTTTCGCTTCCTTAATCTCGTCTTCTATCTGCTTTATGGATCCGCTGTCCTCTATCTGGGACATTATTTCCCTCTTTATATTATCTGTAGCATCTTTCATTACCCTTACTCCCTGTCCTAACCCTCTGGCTATTTCAGGTATCTTGTCGGGTCCAAATAAAAGGACTGCTATAAGTATGATTAGAATTACTTCTCCAAAACTCACTGTAAACTGTTTTTATTTTTTACAAAGTTACTATTTTCTCTTTAGAGATTGACGTACTTTAAAAATATTATTATTTGAAATACTTAATGTTTATAATGTAATTATCAGGAAACTTTTATACTCGAGCCACAGCCCCTTATGCCTGGATTATAATCTTTTTCATTACCTTAATAACCCCAAGATGTAGTCCCTCATGGGCATTGTCATATTCAATGGCATCTTCCACGGAAGACAATGTAACTCCCATACTGGTTTCATATTCTGTATAGGTTTCAAACTTTCTGTCTGCATAATCCTGCTCCAACTGATCTACGGTTGAAATAAGTTTACGTTTTACATATTCCACTTCATCGTCATTGATTAAAAACTTAGGCTGAGTTCCTTTTTTATAGTTTTCAACCCAGTCATTAGTTATGAGTATATCCAGCCCCGAAAGTTTATATTGTAATACCTGTTGTATAACTAAAATATGTGCTACATTCCAGAAAATACTGTTTTTAAATCCTTTAGGGATCATCTGAAGTTGTTCCAAATCCAAATCATCAATAGTATGAACTATAGCATTACGATAGGCTCGTAAAATCTCAAATTGTTTTTTCACCTGAAATTAATTTTAACAAAAATACAAAACATTATTGGTTAATCATAGTCCATAATTTCCTTTTAATTTTCGATGTCCATATGATCAAAGATCAATCGTAGTTACCAACCTAAGCTTCTGGCTTTTGTACAAAACTATTAATTTCTTTTTTATCCCCCGCAATCCAGACAATGTCACCTAACTCCAGAACAGTATTTGAAGCGGGATTCAAAATCTTATTATCTTCTCTCTCTATCCCTATGATCAGACCCTGGGTATTCTCTCTCAAATATTTATTGGTTTTACCCAAAACAGGGGAATTTTCAGAAACAGTAAATTTGATAAGAGTAATATCCTTAAGCAAATCCTGTCCGGGCGTTTCCCCTTTCTGAACATTCTGTTCAAACATTCTAAGTTGTTCATCCGTCCCGATTAATCCCAGTTTATCAAAAGGAAAGACTTTATCATCTTCTTTGGGAATAGGTATAACCTTTTCCCCTCTCTTAATATAAGCTATATTAATTCCGAATTTTTCCCTCCATGCCAGTTCTGATAGTTTATATCCGGCATAATCCGCATTCGGATTTACTTCAAAATCCGTTAAGTGGGTGTCCCAAAGCGAAAATGTATTTTTCTTTACTTTAGTTTCATTCTTTTTGTTTTCCGCCTGCTCCTGTAAATCCCGTTCATTCAGGTTAAACATAAACCTTTTGGTTATCAATGAATAAAAAAAGTCAAATTTTGTAGACAACAGGTATAACCCTACGATAATAACAGGAATGACAATCAGGGAAGCTATAGCACCTGAAAAGAAAAAATTGAGTATCATTCCCACTAAAAGAATAACTACCGCAAAACGAGATAATTCCAAAACAAACAAAGGACCCCGGAAATACTTATTTTCATTCCAGATAGATCGAAAAATATCATTCGCTGGTTTTTTTATTAAAATAGCCCATAAAAACGGGGCACAAACTGAAACAGTAAATATCAGTGACACCAGGTTGACCACAGTGGAATTCCATCCCTTTTCCTCTGCAAACGGTGTTATATAATAAACCATCAGATAAACAATCAACAAAACTATTCCCACCACTACAATTCCATTGGTCAAAATCAAAGAGAGGTAGGCTTTGGATAAAGTTTTCCATTTATTTTCACCCTGAATATCCTGACTTCCTTCAGAATAACGCTCTATCGCTCTCAATACCCGGGCGGGAAGTATCCGACTAACCACATTATAAAAAGACTCCGAATACTTAATCATGTAAGGAGTAGTAAAAGTAGTAATGGCAGAAACCCCTACCGCTATCGGGAACAGAAAATCTCCGGTAACTTTCAGGTTCATTCCCAAAGTGGCCACGATAAAAGCAAATTCCCCAATCACAGCCAAGCTCATCCCTACCCTTATGGACTGTTTAAGTGGTTGTCCCGATAAAACAGCACCAATTGTCGCAAAAGTTACTTTTCCAAAAATAAGCAATAAGGTGACTCCTAATATCTCCCAACGGTATTCATACATAGATACCGGATCTATCATCATCCCGATAGATACAAAAAATATAGCTCCAAATAAGTCTTTTACCGGCTTTAAAGAATGTTCTATTTTCTCAGCCGACGTTGTTTCCGCTAAAATAGATCCCATAACAAACGCCCCTAACTCTGCGGAAAATCCGATATTAGTAGCCAGAACAGCCATTCCCAGACATAAGGCTAATGACAAAACCAATCGGGTTTCTTCGTCCAAAAATTTTCTTACACTTCGTAATAGGCTGGGAATTAAAAAAATACCAAAAACAAACCACAAGGCTAAAAAGAACAACAATTTTAAAAATAATGTCAGCATTTCACCAGCATTAAACTCCTGACTAATCGCCATAGTGGAAAGCAATACCATAAGTAAAACAACCACTATATCCTCCACCACCAGTACTCCGAATACGACTCGTGCAAAATTTTTCCTCTTTACTCCCAATTCATCAAATGTCCTCAGGATAATCGTCGTAGATGAAGCTGCCAGTATCCCTCCTAAAAAAATACTGTTCATCATGTTCCAACCCATCCATTGTCCTGCCAGATAACCCAGAACCGTAACGGAGATAATCTCGACAATCCCTGTTATGGATGCCGTTCCCCCCACATTAATCAATTTTTTGAAACTAAATTCAAGTCCCAGGTTAAAAAGTAAAAACAATACCCCTAATTCTGCCCATATTTTAATGTTTTCTTTCTCTGCCACATTCGGGATAAAGGTAAAATGGGGGCCTACCAGGAAGCCCGCTATAATATACCCCAAAATTACGGGTTGTTTAATCCTCTTGAAAAGTAATGTGGTAACTGCTCCTGCCCCTAAAATAAGGGCTAGGTCGATGATAAGTTTGGGTAGGTGATTTTCCATGTTATTTCCCTAAATTCTATTTATATAATTTTTTCCGGCTTTCTATACCTTAACAATAGTCTTACGACTTTTGCAAGATAGTATTTTTAATCAATTATTCCAAATATTTACTTTAATTCAATTACATTTTATTCTTTAACTTTGACTATTTAAATTGAAAAAGATGAAAGCTTATCTTATTACCATTGGAGACGAAATTTTATCAGGGAGAACCCTGGATACCAATTCCAACTTCATTGCAAAGGAACTGGACAACATAGGAATTGCTACAACGAGAATTGCTACCATTTCAGACGATAGTAAAACCATAAAACAGGAATTAACCGCCGCTTTTGATTCGGATGTTGATTTTATATTTACTACTGGGGGACTCGGCCCTACTAAAGACGATAAAACCAAACAAACCCTGGCCGATTTCTTATCCGATACATTGGTAATACACCAGCCTTCCCTGGATTATATTAATCAAATTTATTGCAAAAACGGAAGAGTGATGAACGAACTCACCCGAAATCAGGCTTTAGTTCCTTCCCAATCAGAAGTAATCATCAACCGGTATGGAACTGCTCCTATCCTCTGGACCCGGAAAAATAACAAAATACTGATTAACCTTCCTGGAGTTCCTTATGAAACCCGTGCAATGGTGGCGGAATTTATTATTCCAAAAATCAAAAACGAATACCATCTTTCTTTTATTATCCGGCGATCGGTAACAGTTGTCAATTTTCCTGAAAGCGAGCTGGCACTAACTCTCACCAGATGGGAGGACAATCTCCCGGATTTCATTTCTCTTTCCTACCTTCCTTCCGGCGCCCGAATAGAATTAAGGCTTACTGTAAAAGGAAATAACCGGGAACAACTGGAAAATTCCCTTTTACAGGAAATAAACAAACTCCCCTCTCTTATCGGAAACCGCCTGATTTCCACACAAACCACCGATATACAGGATATTATTGCCGATTTTTTGAAAAAGAACAAATTAACTCTCTCCGTTGCCGAAAGCCTTACCGGAGGAACCATCTCCAAAAAAATTACCTCCGTTTCCGGAAGTTCGGCCTATTACAAAGGCGGAATTACTTCCTACAGTATAGAAGCTAAGGAAAACGTTTTACAGATTCCGGATGAAATCATCCAACGTCATACCGTTGTCAGCGAAGAAGTTGCCCGGGAAATGGCACAACAATCCGCAAAACTTTTTAACACAGATATTGCCATTTCCACTACTGGTGTAGCCGGACCTCATTCCGACGAGTTCGACAATCCGGTCGGGTTAGCTTATATCGGTTTGTATTTTCAGGGGGAGATCACAGTAAAACAATACTCTTTTCCCAACCTTACCCGGGATGAAATGATCAACCGGATTTCAAATAAAGCCCTGGAAATGCTCTATTTTAGAATTTGGAAAATAAATAATCCCGGATAAAACAAAAACACAACAACCTAAACCTTTAAAAATCATGAATGCGATGAATATGAAAAAAAGAAAACTGGGAAAATCGGACCTGGAAGTCTATCCTTTTGCCTTTGGCGGAAATGTATTCGGATGGACTGCCAATGAAAATATTTCCTTTGAATTACTGGATCAGTACACCGAAGGGGGATTTAATTTTATCGATACTGCCGATTCATATTCCGTCTGGGTTCCCAGGAACAAAGGAGGAGAATCCGAAACCATTATCGGAAAATGGATGCACCGAAAGAGAAACCGGGATAAAATCATTATCTCCACCAAAGTCGGCTCAGAAATTGACGCCACCCACAAAGGGCTAAAAAAATCGTATATCCTGGCCGAAGTGGAAGAATCTTTAAGAAGATTGCAAACGGATTATATTGATTTGTATTTTACTCATTTTGACGATGTAACCGTTCCGGTAGAAGAAATTTTAGAAGCCTACCAGCAACTGATTGAACAAGGTAAAATCCGTTTCATCGGTACCTCCAATATGTCTCCGGAAAGGATTGAAGCATCCATGCAGGCCAGTGAGAAGAATC
>JAVBRH010000270.1:0-7110 GCA_031548225.1 Apibacter sp. | reverse complement strand
TTCATTTTACCCTTTGTGAAATATAATAAAGGTATAAAGATACTATTTGATTAACGTACCTGGATTATGGTAAAATAAGATTTGGATGCCGAACTGGATAATACGGTTAAATTCAAAGGTGTTTGTGCTCCGAAATAAATTTTTTCTCCGGCATTCAACTCAAGGAGAGTCTGTACTTCCCGGGTATTAACAGTTGTACCTAACAATGCGGCAACAGTTGCAGAGTTATCAATTACCAAAGTGGGGTTGGCAGTTCCAACTTTCTTAAAAATACCCAGACTTACAATGCTGGCAGAAAGTAAACTTGAGACACTCACTTCATATCGTGCATAAATACTGTATACACCCTTTCTGGGGGCGGTAAACACGTAATCGGTAGTGGAATCATAATCGTCATGGTAATCTATGTCTTCAGAATCAAAGGCAATTTTATTCCAGCCGGATAATAAGGTTACATTAAGTAAACTTGCCGAACTGGATGCTTTTGCCCTTACAAAGCTGATAAGGTTGGAAATGGAACTGGCAGACGCAGCCTGTACATATCCGTTCCCATCCACAACCATAATGGAATCTGAAATTATCGGAGAATTATCTACAGGGACATTTCTTATTCTTACCTTTCCGGACACATCAAGCATGGCTGTAGGAGTTTCTGTTCCTATTCCCACCTGGGAGAATAAACTTAAAGAAATACTAACAAAAACGAGGAGTAATAAAGTTTTTTTCATGTTAATTAAAATTATAATTGTTCATAGAACTTTTCAATAAGTGTGCCATTTATTTCTATTTAGTAAAAAAAATAACAAATTGACTTAAAAAATAATTAATTAAGATATATGTTATATTATTAATAGTAAATTTATTATTTAATTATTTTATTAATAATATTAACGAATTTTATTTATTGAAGTTAATAAAGTAAAGAGGGGAAATTATTTTTTAAATTTCAGTAAAATGCTGTTACTCACTACACTTACGCTACTTAATGCCATAGCTGCCCCGGCAATCATCGGATTGAGAAGGAAACCGTTAACAGGGAAGAGAATACCGGCAGCAAGAGGGATTCCTATGATGTTATAAATAAAAGCCCAGAATAGATTCTGTTTAATAGTCGTAACGGTCTGCCTGGAAAGTTTAATGGCCTGGGGAACTTTAAGTAAATCTCCTGAAATAAGAGTCATTCCTGCTACATCCATAGCAATATCCGAGCCTTTTCCCATAGCAATACTTATATCAGCCTGAGCCAGGGCAGCACTGTCGTTAATTCCGTCTCCGACCATAGCTACGATTTTCCGGTTATTTTTGAGATTCTCTGTATCTGTATTCTCCTGAAGTTGTTTCACAAAATCAATTTTTCCCTGTGGAGAGACTTCTGCTTTAAAATGGTTGATCCCTGTTTGGGTGGCTACTGTTTTTGCAGCCTGTTCATTATCCCCGGTAAGCATGTAAACATCAATTCCTAATTTTTTAAGCTGTTTAACTGCTTTTTTAGAAGAAGGCTTTATCTGGTCGGAAATGGAAAAGGCGGCTAAAACCTGAACTTCATCGGCAAATAAGATAACGGTATTGGCGGAAGATAATTTTTCATTCGTCCAGATAAGTACGGGCTCAGTAATGGAATTATTTTGTTCCCGGATTAATGAAGGGCTTCCGATAAAGTATTTTTTATTTTGATAAATCCCTGAAATTCCCCTTCCTGTAATGTTTTCAACCAGAATATCCGGGATAAATTCAGCGGTTTCTTCATTCAGGTATTTTACTACGGCTTCAGCCAGCGGATGTTCAGAAGATTTTTCAATGCTGTATAAAATATTTTTATCCTGTTGGGAATTTTCTGTAAACCAGATACTATCGTTTACCTGAGGTTTTCCTTCTGTAATGGTTCCGGTTTTGTCCAGCACTACGGCGTTTACTTTTTTAGCGGTTTCCAGACTTTCGGCATCTTTAATCAGAATACCCTGTTCCGCTCCTTTTCCCACTCCGACCATAATAGCAGTAGGAGTAGCCAGGCCTAAGGCACAGGGACAGGCAATTACCAAAACGGTAACAAAGCACTGCAATCCGTAGATGAATCCCTGGGAGCCTCCCAGTATAGTCCATAAAAGAAAAGAAAGTAAAGCAATCGTAAAAACTACCGGAACAAATATCCCTGCAATTTTATCCACCAGTTTCTGAACGGGGGCCTTGCTTCCCTGCGCTTCCTGAACGGTTTTTATTATCTGGGAAAGTAAAGTTTCACTTCCCACTTTTTCTGCTTTAAACCGGAAACTTCCCTTTTGGTTGATAGTTCCGGCAAAAACCCGGGAATTTAAAGTTTTTTCTACCGGGACCGGCTCTCCGCTGATCATGCTTTCATCCACAAAGGAAGATCCGAAGACTACGAATCCGTCCACGGCAATTTTCTCTCCCGGTTTTACCAGTAGTATCATTTCTGGCTTTACTTCTTTTACGGATACATCCGCTTGACGCCCATCTTCGCTGATAACAGTAACGGTTTTAGGTTGCAGTCCCATCAGTTTTTTTATAGCCTGGGAAGTATTTCCTTTAGCCCTTTCTTCCAGTATTTTACCCAGAAGGATAAAAGTGATTACTACGGCAGAGGCTTCGAAATATACATGGGATTCCAGTCCTTTGCCAGTCCAGAAAGAAGGAAAAAGAGTGTTGAAAACGCTGAAAATATAAGCCGTTCCGGTACTGATCGCTACTAAGGTGTCCATATTGGAGGAACGGTTCCGGGCTTGTTTATAAGCTCCGGTAAAAAATTGTTTTCCAAAGAAAAAAACTACCGGAGTGGCCAGTATCCACATGACATAGTTTGCCCAATGCTGGTGCATAAGGGCAGGAGTCATGGCTATAATTACCAGGGGAAAGGTAAACAAAACAGCTCCTATCGTCTTTCTTTTTAAGGATTTGAAGTGTTCAGCCTGGATATCTTCCAGGGATTCCTGTGCTTTTTCATCATCTTCTTCAACCAACAGGTCATATCCGGATTCCTGTAATGATCCCTTTAATTTCTCCGGATTGGTAAGGGTAGGAATATATTCAATATAAGCGGATTCATTGGCATAATTCACGGATGCGGAAATAACCCCTGTCTGCCGGTTCAGGATATTCTGGCTGCTGTTGGCACAGGAAGCACAGCTTAGATTCATAACCGGAAAGTTTTTTTTCAGGGTGGGTACTTCATATCCCAAGTCCCGGATTTCTTTTACTGCTATTGGAATAACGGAATTTATATCCTCCGCAATGATTTTAACCCTGCGGTTGGCGAATTCAACCTGATGTTTCGTAATTCCGTCGATTTTATCCAGTCCTTTGTCCACAATCCGGGCGCAATGCTCGCTATCTACATTTTCTAAGGGAAGGTAAATCGTATTTCGGATATTTATTTCAGAAGAATTCATAACGTTATTTTTTTTAGCAATGCAAAAATTGCTTTAATTACTTGTTCTTATACAAAGATAAGCTGTGCAGGCGTGAAAGGTGTTATATAATTAAGGAATAAATTTATATGGTGGTTTATTCCGGGAGTTTTTTTATTTTTGCAAAATCTTATTTGAAAAACAGGGCCTCATAGTTCAATGGATAGAACAAAAGTTTCCTAAACTTTAGATGTGAGTTCGATTCTCGCTGGGGCTACAAAATGGTAATGTTTTAAAGGTGTTGGTGTGCTAAAACAAAATCGTTAATCAATTAATTTTTATTTTTTACTGATAATCAGATTTAAAAATTCGCAATATTGATTTACCAACACGTTTGGAACATCATCAGCCCTACGGACTGGCTTGGGTGTTTTTATTGTGTTTTTCTGTTTTGTTATTTGAATTCTATCTTCTGCAACCTGGCTCCACCGCTGTAGATATACATAACATTTCCTATCAGACAACTGGGCTCTATGTAACTGCCTTCTTCCAGTTTTTGTATTTGCCATGTTTTTCCATTATCTAAACTATATGTTAAATCATATTTGACAATACTCCCTGATATATTTCCTATAAAAGCTACTATAATATTTTTTTTCTCATTAGATTGAAACTGGTTTACTATACTATATCCCTGAAAACCCTTCACTATTTTACTTTCTCGTGTTTCTATATTATATTCAACTACACTTAACACATTATCATCTTTCTTATTATTTCCTATTAACAATATATGGTTCGAATCCTTTTTTAGCATATATTCGGGGTATATAGGTAAAGTTATTTCCTTCCGAAAGCCATCATTCTTTAATTCATTAAAATGAAGTTTACCTTCATTTTTATCCCTATCTATTACATACAATATGTTGCTAAAATTTATTCCAAAACTAAACCCTTCTGTATATAAACTGTCTTGTTTGTTTAAATTGGAATCGTATGTAATCACCATTCCTTTTTTTTTACTATCAGTTGTAGAAATACCTATCTGATTATCGTCTTTCAAAAATAAACAAAATGAGCTCGTTACCTTTTTTTGCTTCAAAATCTCATCTTTTCCCATTGAAAATAAATCTATATATACACCATAATTATATAAACTAGTTCCAACAATATAAATATCTTCTCCTTTATGTAAAACTATATCGGAATAAGTAATATTTCTTTTATTATCTAAATCAGAATAAATCTTTTCCCAGTTATGTCCTCCATCTATGGTTTTATATATATTAGCTTCATACTCAATTTCTGGAGGCAGATCAGGATTCTCAATGGTTTTTTCCAAATTCAAATAATGACTGAATGTACCAAACAGATACCCTTCTTTTTCGTTTTTAAAATACATATAGGAAAATGATTGATCTGAATCTGGTACTCCTTTCATTTCATACATTTCATTTTTTTTTTGATGCTCCATACAACTAAATAATAAAATAGTTATTGATGCCAATAAAAATATCCTTCTCATAATTAGAATTTTATTGTTGATAAATAATCTGAAATTTTAGTGTAAGCTTCCCCATTGTTAGGGTACGAATATAGGGAGAAAAAGTAAAGAATTATATATACATTTATAAAACATTTATCCGGTTAATTTAAGATTGCTATTATCATTATTGAACTTGAATAATGCTAAGTGCGACTAAATATTATCTTAAACTTATTTCTTTAGATTTTTTCTCTGAAGTCAGTGTGGCAGTTATCGTTTGATAATTGGCAACTGCATTTTTCAGGGAAGTAGAATCTGTTTTATGGAGGGAAGAAAGTTTGAAATCGGAATTATTCTGTTCAATCCGGTATTGTTCCACTCTTTTTACCGGAGATAAGATGGTCAGCAAATCATTTTCCCAATATCCCATATTTTGGTAGGTTGCTATCAGGGCTCTCGGTTTGAAATCGGAAGAAAGAATATTTTTTCCGTAGAACCGGGAGGTATAAGAAAAATGCAGCAGTCCGAAGACCGTAGGCATGATATCGATTTGGGAGGCAAGCGTATTGATTTGAGCAGGTTGAACGTAGCCCGGAGCATAGATTAATGCAGGAATATGATATTTATCTAAAGGAATTTCCGTTTTTCCGGCACTGGAAGCACAATGATCGGCAACGATAACGAAAACGGTATTTTTAAACCAGGATTTCTTTTGTGCTTCTTCGAAGAATTTTCCAATAGCATAATCCGTATATTTCACTCCTCCATCTCTGGATTTAGCATTTCCGGGAATGTCTATTTTTCCTTCCGGATAAGTAAACGGGCGGTGATTGCTTACAGTCATGATATGTCCGAAAAAAGGTTTTCCCGTTCCGGCATCGGAATCAAAAACTTTCAATGCTTTGTTGAACATATCCTCATCACATACGCCCCAGATATTGCTGAAAGATACTTCTTCTTTTGAAAAGTCTTTTTTATCAATGATTTCATATCCGTTTCCGGAGAAAAAAGATTTCATATTGTCAAAATAAGAATCTCCCCCGTAAAGGAATTGCACGATATATCCTTTATCTTTTAGTATTTTTCCGGTGGAAAATAAATTACTGTTTCCGGAACGTTTGATAATGCTTTCTCCCGGACTTGGAGGAATGCATAGCGTTACTGCTTCAAGCCCGCGTACAGTCCGGTTTCCTGCAGCATACAGGTTGTTGAAAACCATGCCGTTATCTATCAGTTTATCCAGGTAAGGAGTTATATTTTCTTTATTTCCGTAATGATTGAGAAAAGAGGCGCTTAAACTTTCAACCGTAATAAGAACAATATTTTTCCGAACTTCCGGGAGGGTACCTTTTATTTCCTGTATATTTTGATCTCCCTGACTGTCGTATTCGCGGTTTCTTATTCCGATCATTTCATTTTCAGGCAGAGTTACATAAAATTTGTTGTAATCCAGTTCATTATTCATAAATGCCGTATAGAATTTATACATTCCATTGGATTGCAATTCATTAACATATACATTTCCCGTATTCTGGAACAGGGTAGTATAATTTAGAGAAAGACAAGAGATAAGGATAAGAAGAAAATAAGAGCCGGATATTGCCAGTTTGGATTTGAAGGAAGGATAGTTTTGGAAAAAAGGAAAGGTTTTCCGGGTAAAAAAATAAGTAATAACGGCTGATACAATACTT
This sequence comes from Apibacter sp., assembly GCA_031548225.1. GTDB lineage: Bacteria > Bacteroidota > Bacteroidia > Flavobacteriales > Weeksellaceae > Apibacter. The sequence goes on along the minus strand of JAVBRH010000270.1, from coordinate 571 downwards.
AAAACAACAAGTAAAGGAACAATCGGATAAGATTCAAAAATATTTCCAATCACTTCATTGGTATAAACCAGATAATCAACAGCGATGAAATTATACCGAACTCCAAATTCATTCCAGAAAAAATATTCACTTACTGCATTGATTAAGATACAAAAAATATAGATAAAAAAGGTAAGGTTATAGGTAACCATACTCCATTTTTTTCTGATGGAAGGGATGAATAAACGAAGGGAATAGCTGATAAGTTTATAGGCTAAAAGACTTTTAACCAGAGTAGGAACTACACTTCCGTATTCGTCAAATATGGTATTGAAAAAAGTTACATAGCAAAACCCGATGCCCAGTATTCCCAGGGAGATATATTTCCAGGGAGACTGGTATTTTTTATCAGATAGGAATACTAACAAAAACCATATAAAAAAACAGCCGATTACTGTAATAAAAATATCATTCACCATTCCCAGCAGGAATATTTTCAAGTAGTCCGTAAAAGAAAAATCAATTAAAGTCTGTTTATTAAAAATCAGGATGATTCTTACTAAAAAACCTATTAGAAGAGTTAAACCCGTTA
>JAVBRH010000023.1:0-2854 GCA_031548225.1 Apibacter sp. | reverse complement strand
CCTGCAAAACTGGAAAAAGGATTGGGATTATTAAAAATGTCATTTCCCGATGTGCATCAGGATGTGATTGTTTTCGCAGCAAATGCTTTATTGAAACTATTGCAACAGGAAAATTTAAAGCCTTCGGATATCGACCGGATTTATGTAGGTACGGAAAGCGGGATTGATTCTTCCAAGCCGGTAGCTTCTTTTGTTTTGTCATTAATGGAAGACCAGTATGGAGACGGCACTTTCGAGCATTGCGATGCTGCCGACCTTACTTTTGCCTGTATAGGAGGAATAGATGTCCTTCATAATTCATTGGATTTCATACGGGTAAACCCGGATAAAAAAGCAGTGGTTATTTGTACCGACTATGCTAAATATGATCTCAATTCTACCGGAGAATATACTCAGGGAGCAGGAGCTGTTGCCTTACTCCTGTCTGCCAATCCGAGAGTTATTTCCATAGATAATAAAGTAGGTGTAAGCACCAAAGGAGTCTTTGACTTCTTTAAACCTAAAAGGCATTTATCCAAAAAAGAAGTTACGGGAAAGGATGATAATCCGGAATGGTTCGGGGTTTTGGAAGCTGAGATCGACCTGTTTAAGGAACAACCTGTTTTCGACGGTCAGTACTCCAATACCTGCTATCAGGATCGGTTGAAAAACTCTTATTTCCAACTGAAAAAACTGACAGGAAAAGAGGGGTCGTTATATTCCCAATGGAAAAATATCATTGTCCACCTTCCTTATTCTTTTCAGGGAAGACGAATGTTCTCCGAAATTTATGCCTTGGATTCCGATTTAAAAAATTCATTACCTACCGATGCCAATGGATATGCAGAAAAACTAAAGGAAATAGGAAAGTCCGAAGAATACAAGGCTTTTGCCAATGAAAAATTCGGCCCTGCCGAGATCGCCTCTTCGGATATCGGAAATATGTATACCAGTTCCATATTTATGGGATTATTTTCCACCCTGTATTTTCACCACAAAAACAATACAAACCTCAAAGGAGAAAAACTCGGATTTTTATCCTACGGAAGTGGCTCCAAATCGAAATCTTTTGAAGGCCTGATTGAAGATGGGTTGAAAGCTCAAACAGAAAAACTTCAGTTGTTTGAAACTTTAGACAAGGTACAACCCATTGATATTAACACCTATCACTCTCTTCACAAAAAAGAATTGAAAAAACCGGTAATTCAGCCTCAGAATGAATACATTCTGGAAAGAACTGAAAGGGAAAACCCTGTTCTGATTGGAGCGAGATATTATAAGTTTGTAAAATAATTGACGATTTTAGATTTTAGACATTAGATAGAAAGAAAATCGACAATCGTAAGTCTAAAATTAGTACACTTGACCTAATTTTAAGAAATAAGGAGTAAGATTAATCTAATAGTCTGGAATCTAATATCTAAAATAGTTACTTATTAAAAAACTCCAATACTGATTCTGTAATGTATTTAAGCTGATCTTCCTCTAATTCCGTATGCATTGGCAGGGAAATTACCTGGTCAATTAATTGATTGGTAACCGGAAAATCTGCATCGTTATAGTTCCCGTTGTCGTATGCTTTTTGTTTTCTTAAAGGAACGGGATAATAAATCATTGCCGGAATTTCTTTTTCTGTAAGATATTGCTGTAAAGCATTCCGGTCTGCATTAACTACTTTTAAAGTGTATTGGTGAAATACATGAGTGGAATTTCCGGATCGTACAGGGGTAATTAAATTCGGGTGGCCGGAAAAAGCCCGGTCATAATAATCGGCCGCTTTTCTCCTTTTTCCATTGTAGGAATCCAACAGCGGTAATTTCGTATTCAACACCACCGCCTGTAAGCTGTCCAGGCGTGAGTTTACTCCTACTTCATCATGATAATATCTTTTATACATTCCGTGATTCACTATTCCTCTCAATCTATGAGCTAAATTATCATCATTGGTAAAAATCGCTCCTCCGTCTCCGTAACAACCTAAATTTTTGGAAGGAAAAAAAGAAGTCGTCCCGATAGTTCCCATAGTCCCGGATTTTTTTACCGTTCCGTCCTTAAATTTATATTCCGCTCCTATTGCCTGGGCATTGTCTTCCACTACATAAAGGTTATGTTCTTTGGCTATGGCTAAAATTTCTTCCATATCAGCACATTGCCCGAATAAATGTACCGGAATAATGGCTTTCGTTTTCGGAGTAATCGCCTTTCGTATAGATTCTGGATTAATAGTAAAAGTATCGTAATCCACATCTACCAGTACGGCATTTAAGCGTAACAAACTGATTACTTCCACCGTAGCCGCAAAAGTAAAATCAGCAGTAATTACTTCGTCTCCGGGTTGTAAATCCAACGCCATCAAAGCAATCTGTAAAGCCTCCGTTCCATTGGCACAGGGAATCACATGCTTTGCTTCTAAATACTTTTCCAGACTTTCCGAAAATGTTTTTACCTGAGGGCCATTAATAAAGGATGCCGAATTTAGGACTTCTTCGAAACCCTGATCTACCTGAGATTTTATATGCTGATATTGGCTGACTAAGTCAACCATTTGTATCTTCTTCATAAATTTCAAATTTTACCTGCAAATTTACTAAATGTAATCGAAGCTTTTATAAAAGAACTGATATTTAAACTTACTTCGCTCAAACCTAACTATTTTTTAACGCTTTTTTCTTATTTTTATACTTATGAATACGAAGGAAGAAAAACTGAAGGCTTTCGGCCGTTTACTGGATATTATGGATGACTTGCGGGAAAAGTGTCCCTGGGACAGGAAACAAACCATCCAGTCCTTAAAAAACAATACCATTGAGGAAACTTACGAACTGGCGGACGCCATACAAAACAACGATTTGGAGGAACTCAAAAAAGACCTGGG
>JAVBRH010000065.1:0-3429 GCA_031548225.1 Apibacter sp. | reverse complement strand
TAAGAATGATACAGCAGAAAATCTGAAAAATTTCGCTATTTCCCAGAAAATGAATGGAAAACAATGGTTATTTCTTAGAAGTTCGGATGAAAATACGCGGGAATTTTCCAATGTTTTAGCTGTAAAATACACTCGGATTTCTCCGATAGATTTTTCTCATTCGAATATTATCAGTGTCTTTGACGAAAACGGAGTACTACAATATCAGCAAGAAGGTTTGAATGTGGACAGCAAGGAAATCGTATCAAAAATCACTGAATTAGCTAACCAGAAAAAACCATAAAACAACCTGAATCCGACACAATTATTATTAAGTGTAATCATCTGATTTTTAGACATTTTCCCATGGTATCTTTGTATTCATGAAACTTCGTTTTTCTTGACTCAAGGAAGAAAAAATTTAGGCTGGAAAATCCAATGAAAAAGCACATACCTTCCCTACCCTCCCAAAAAGGGATACTCTCCTTTGGGGGCGGATTATTTCATTGATGCACTTACTCAGAGGCTAGATTAAAAACTACACTATAATTCCCCCATTTTACCTTTCTCTTATTCTATATCAATCCCGGTTTAATTATTTTATCTTAATCAATCAGATTTAATCAAGTACATTACCTGCTTACATACAAATATTTTGCTACATTTGCCTGTTTATATTTATCATTATTTTCCCAGATGGAAACAACACTACAAAAAAAATCAAGATCCTGGTTAGTCATATTAGTGGCCTCTTTAGGCTATTTTGTAGATATTTACGATCTGGTTATCTTTTCTATTGTCCGGATTCCCAGTTTTACAGATATAGGTGTAGCAGAGGATGCTATGAGAAAAAATGGGGAATATGTGCTTAATATGCAAATGGGCGGACTTCTACTGGGTGGACTGTTATGGGGAATCATCGGAGATAAATTCGGAAGGGTTAAAGTATTGTTCGGCTCTATTCTTATGTATTCTATTGCTAATATATGCAACGGATTTGTTACCAATGTAGATGCCTATGCGTGGATACGGTTAATTGCAGGAATAGGACTTGCCGGAGAATTAGGTGCCGGAATTACCCTGGTATCTGAAAATATGGATAAAAACAAACGGGGATACGGAACTATGTTGATTGCCAGTATCGGAGTACTGGGCGCTGTAGCCGCTTTTTATATCGCCGATCATTTTTCCTGGAGACACGCCTATTTTGCCGGAGGTATTATGGGAATACTCCTGTTATTCCTAAGAATGGGAACTTTCGAATCTAACCTGTATAAATCCGGAGAAACCAAAAATATAAAAAAGGGAGATTTTCTTATGATCTTCAAATCTAAGGAACGTTTTTTCCGGTATCTGAACTGCATACTTATCGGCCTTCCTATATGGTTTGTAGTAGGTATTTTTATTACTCAGGCGCCGGAATTTGGAAAGGCATTAAACTCTCCGGAAGTTTTAAGTGCCGGAAAAGGAATTTTGTTCACTTATATAGGAATTTCTCTTGGGGATATTATTGCTGGACTGCTGGCTCAGATAATTAAATCAAGACTAAAAACGGTTTTCATCTTCCAGATACTCATCGTTATAAGTTCCTGTTATTATCTATACAGCACAGGCATAACCCAGACTAAATTTATGTGGCTGGCTTTCTTTATGGGGTTGTCTGTAGGATATTGGGCCACCTTTGTAACCATATCGGCAGAACAGTTCGGAACAAATCTACGTGCAACCGTATCTATTACAGTTCCTAATTTTGTAAGAGGAGCTCTAATCCCCAGTACTTTCTTGTTTGAATTTTTCGTACATCGTTTAGGAATTATTACGGCAGGATTTATTATGATCTTACTTCTGTCTTTTATTGCTATGTTTGCCTTAACCCGGCTAAAGGAAACATTTAATAAAGACCTGAACTATTGGGAAGAGTAACTTCAAATTTTCAATTTTTTATTTATCTGATAAAGTTGATTAATTAGATTAATTTTTTGTACTTTTAGAGTAAGATATTATTTTACCATTATGGAAGCTAAAGATAAAGTATTAGAGGCTATTAAAAAGGCCAAAGAACCTGTGAATGCAGGAAAAGTAGTCGAATTAACCCAACTCGACCGTAAAGAAGTGGATAAAGCAATGAAAAAATTGAAGGACGAAGGGCTTATCGTTTCCCCTAAACGCTGTTTTTGGGAAGCTAAATAATTTTAAATAAAAATCTGATAAAATTATCAGATTTTTATTATTTTTATAAGCGTTAATTCTCACACTTTATGGTACCCAAAAAACAAAAAATAGAACCTTTTACGGTCGTCGGAATTTCAGTAAGAACTTCCAATAAAGAAGGTGAAGCCTCTGTTGATCTGGCTGTATTGTGGGAAAGATTTTATCTGGAAAACGTCCACTCCCAAATTCCCAACCGGATTTCCGAAGATATTTACTGTGTTTATACGGATTATGAATCGGACTATACAGGAAAATACACGGCAATTTTAGGATATAAAGTTCCTTTTCTGGGCTTAGTTCCTGATGGATTGACCGGATGTCTTATTGAAGAAAGTGAATATCTGAAATACACAGTAAAAGGAGAAATATCCACTATTATGGATACCTGGAAAGAAATATGGAGCCAGGATTCTACTTTAAACAGAAATTATACGGCTGATTTTGATATATACAAGGAAAAATCTCAGGATATTGAACATACAGAAGCCGATATCTGCATTGCCGTAAAATAACAACAGAACAAAATAATAATTTAAAATAACTACTTATGAAACGATCTATCTTAACATTACTCTTAATTTTTTTTATTAATGCTTATGGACAAACCTCTCCTACAAATTATCAAACTGTATTTCAAACACAGTTAAAATCCTGGACTAAATGTTTCAAGGACTTCAACTTGGAAAATTTTGAAAAAGTTAATGAGCAATCTTTTGAATCTACTGAAACAGAAATATCGGATCTAAATGAATATTATGAACTTTACCAACCTTTATTAATTTATTCGGGTGATAAAACGAAATTTCTTGATTTATACAGCCTTCAGCTAAATTTGAAAAAGGTTAATAACAAGTTGGTCGCCACTACAGAAATAGATCAAGGCATTCTTTTGTGCGATGCAGGAAAAAGTACCTGTAAACGAATTCTATTTTTCGGAACTATACGCTATATTGAAGATGCTGTATGGGTTTCCGACCATCAGTTTATATTAGCAGGAACCTCTTTACCTGAAGAAGAAAGTCCACAATCTGAAAATATTCCCGTTATTTATATAGGAGACACTAATTCTCAGTCTTTTGATGTTTATATAAATAAAAAGAGTACTAAAATTAAACACTACTCGTAAAAAGAGCTGAAAAAATTAAAAATACAGTATTAAATCTGATTATTTTATTTAATAATCAAAGAAAAAAGTAAAAATTAAGAATTGAAAATAAAAAGTCAGAATTTTTTACTTTC
>JAVBRH010000238.1:0-3079 GCA_031548225.1 Apibacter sp. | reverse complement strand
AACTATGTATGGTTCTTAATCAACAAGAAACAGGTAAGTATGGTTAATGAAGGCTGTAATGCCTTGTCCGTAATGATCCTATATCTCTCTTTTGTCCTTGCTTTTGCTTCTACCTGGAAAAAAACTTTTCTTTATCTGCTTTTTACCCTGCCAGTAATACATCTTTTCAATATTGTGCGGATTGCCTCTATCAACTATCTTCTTTTCTTTCATCCCAAATACGGAAAAGATGCTCACGACTATATCTTTCCGACGATTATTTACGGACTCATTATTGTATTATGGATAGTCTGGATCAAATATTTTGTTTTCAACAAGAAAAATCATGAAACGGATCAGTAAAATAGCGGGAATTATACTTTGCCTGGCTTTGCTTATCCTTATCAGAAAAGCAGAAACTTTTTTATTTTATGATCCCCTTTTATCTTTTTTCAAACAGTCTGACTTTAACCATCAGAATGTTCCCGATTTTAATACGGCGAAACTCTTTCTTTCTTTGTTTTTCCGGTTTGGGTTAAATTCCCTGTTAACTTTGGTTATTATCCAGCTCTGGTTTAATGATAAAAAAATCACCCAGTTTTCTGCCTGGATTTTACTGATAGCTTTCATTGTTTTTAGCCTTCTTTACCTGCTATCTATATTTACCAATTTCGGATTAGGATATATGCCCACCTTTTATATAAGAAGAATTTTAATTCAACCCCTGTTGCTTTTGCTTCTTATCCCGGCTATTTATTATTATAACTACACTAAGAGTTAAACTCCGGAAGAAGCGGAATTATCTTCTTTTTTACGGCTGAGTTCCTGTTGCTGCATACGGGTTTTCCTTTTTACACTCTGCGCCTTGCTGCTGTATCCCATAATAGCACCGAACAGGAGACCTAAACCAGCACCCAGCAATATACCTATAATAAGGGTGAAAGTTAAGAATGGATCATTGGAACCATTGTATTGTATGTACCCGATAGCTCCACCTATAATTAAAAATACAACTCCTAAAATTATCGAACTTTTCATTTTATACTAATTAAATTAATGGATAAAATTAATTAAAATTATTGATCAATTTTAAATTTTGTCTGATTACTTCATATAAAAAAACACCGCAGGCCACGGAGACATTTAGAGAATCCGTCTTACCTAAAACCGGTAGTTTCAATCTGGCATCTGCATTTTTAAGAAGATCCTTTGAAATTCCTTTTTCCTCATTTCCTACAATTACAGCCAGGGGAAGCGAAAGATCCTCCTCATAAATGAGAGCATCTGTCTTTTCCGTAGCACAGACCGTTTTTATTCCGCTTAATTTTAAAAAATCCAGTACTTTCAGTAAGTTTTTTTCCTTACATATTTTCAGATTGAAAATAGCACCCGCAGAAGTTTTTATGGAATCGGAATTAATCGGTGCGGTTCCTTCATCCGGGATAACAATAGCATCCACTCCCACTATTTCTGCTGTCCGGCAAACAGCCCCGAAATTTCGGACATCCGTTAAATGATCCAACAGTAAGATAAACGGCATTTTTCCTTCTTCAAACAACTGGGGAATCAAATCTTCTATGCTGAAAAATTGAACCGGAGATAAAAAAGCACAAACTCCCTGATGGTTTTTCCGGGTTAACCGGTTCAGTTTCTCGACAGGAACATATTTTATATGAATTCCTGCCTGGCCTAATTTCATTTTCAGGGTTTTGATATTTTCTCCCAACAAGCCGTTCTGGATAAAAACCTTATCAAAAGTTTTTCCTGCTTCTAAAGCCTCCATTACCGGATGAATACCAAATATAAAATCCTTTTCCATTGATACAAAAATACAATTAATAATCTTTCCGCCTAAAGAAATATGAATACTATCTTTTATTTCGGATAGTCCTCGTTTTTTGAATTAACAAGAGCTCAATATAAAAAACCAAAGAAAGTTAAAAATGAAAAAATTATAAACACAATTCCTAATCCGGCCTCTGAGCAAATGCGTCTTCGATCCCGAAAAGGAGAAGCCCTCTTCCGGAGGGTAGGGAGGATAGTATTCTCAGAAATAAATCTTATTCCTGGCCAGATATTTATTCGTATCTTCTATGAATGACAATATCTCTTCCTTCCCTATTCTCTTTTCAGAAGAAGTTTTAAACATTTCAGGAAGTTCATCCCAAGTTTCCCTCAGCTGTTGGGAATATTTTTTAAAATTGAATGAAAACTCGCGTTGAGTTATCTTATCCAGTTTAGTGAAAACCAAAGTAAAGGAAATACCCTTTTCACCTAACCAATTAATAAAATCCAGGTCTATTTTCATCGGTAAATGCCGGGAATCAATAAGAACAAAAAGATTTACCAGATTTTTCCTTTCTAAAACATACTTTTCAATCATTTTGGAAAAAGAGGCCCGGTCGGATTTAGATGCTTTAGCATACCCATAGCCGGGTAAATCCGTTAAATACCAGCTGTCATTAATCAGAAAATGATTGATTAACTGAGTTTTTCCGGGAGTGGATGAAGTCTTGGCCAAACCCTTTCTGTTGGTAAGCATATTAATCAGAGAGGATTTTCCGACATTGGAGCGCCCGATAAAGGCATATTCGGGTTTATTCGCTTCCGGACAATCATCCAGAAACTTACTGCTTTTCAAAAATTCTGCTGAAAGTATATTCATGTCGAAAATTTACTTAATGTTATTTTCTTTCAGCCAGTTATATAAAATTTGATTAAACTCTTCCGGTCTTTCCATCATAGCCGAATGCCCACATTTATCCACCCAGAACAATTGAGAATTGGGAATGGATTCATGAAATTCTTCCGCCACTTCCGGAGGAGTAACATTATCCTGTTTTCCCCATATAAGGCAGGTAGGCGTAGTAATATTTTTTAATTCTTGTGAAAGATTGTGTTTCATAGCGCTTCTTGCTATGTGTATGGTTTTGATAGCCTTCAACCGGTCTGTTACCGTCTCATATACCTGATCCACCAATTCCTTGGTAGCCACTTTTGGATCATAAAAAACCTCTTCCGACTTCTTTTTTATGTATTCGTAGCTTCCCCTTTTAGGATAGGTATCTCCGAAACTCCGCTCATAAAGTCCGGAACTTCC
>JAVBRH010000218.1:0-3243 GCA_031548225.1 Apibacter sp. | reverse complement strand
TTCCAACCCGGCAACCTATACCGGGGTTTTTACCGAGATACGGAATCTTTTTTCCCAGCTTCCGGAGTCAAAAATACGGGGATATAAGTTAGGACGTTTCTCTTTTAATGTAAAGGGAGGACGATGCGAAGTCTGTCAGGGATCGGGTTTAAAATTAATTGAGATGAACTTTCTTCCGGATATTTATGTTCATTGTGAGTCTTGTCAGGGAAAACGCTTCAACCGGGAGACACTCGAAGTCCGGTATAAAGGAAAGTCTATTTCTGATGTATTGGACATGACGATTGATGAAGCAGTGGAATTCTTTCAGCCTGTTCCGAAAATCCATCATAAAATCAAAACTTTACAAGAAGTTGGGTTGGGATATATCACTTTAGGGCAGCAATCGACCACTTTATCGGGTGGCGAAGCTCAACGGGTAAAATTAGCAACAGAACTAAGTAAAAAACAGACGGGAAATACGATTTATATTCTGGATGAACCAACCACAGGACTACATTTTGAGGACATCCGTATTTTAATGGAGGTAATTAACCGTTTGGTAAATCTGGGAAATACGGTGATTATTATTGAACATAATATGGATGTGATAAAAACAGCCGATTATGTAATAGATATAGGTTTGGAGGGAGGCTCTGAGGGCGGAAAAATTATTGTACAAGGAACACCGGAGGAAGTGGCCCGGGATACAACCAGTTATACTGCTCAGTTCTTAAAAGAGGAATTGAAAGGGAAGAAGTCTGTAACTCATTGACTTTTTAGATAAACTGCTGGCTGATTATATAAGCTTCGCTCCAGCAAGCCTGAAAGTTAAACCCTCCGGTAAGCCCGTCAATGTTTAGTACTTCGCCGGCAAAGAACAGATTAGGAATTAGTGTGGATTGCATAGTCCTGAAATCTATTTCTTTGAGATCGACTCCGCCAGCAGTTACAAATTCTTCTTTGAATGTGCTTTTTCCCTGGATAGACAGATTGGTATTGATCAGTGTATCTGCAATTTTATTACTATCAGTTTTTCCTAAATCAGCCAGAGGTTTTTCTTTTATTTCTAAGGTTTGAAGCATATTCTGCCAGAAACGTTGAGTTATAGGGTGAATTTTAAGGGAATAAACGGATTTTTTAGGATGTAACTGTTTTTGTTCAGATAAAGTTTGTTTCACCCATTCCGGTTTTTCAGAAATCCAGTTGATTCTCAGGTTAAAATTATAATTGAGGTCTGCTAATTCTCTTGCTCCCCGGGAAGATAATTTTAAAATTGCCGGCCCGCTTAATCCCCAATGAGTAATTAATATAGGCCCTGATTCTTTAAGTTTCAGTTGTGGAATGAAAATTTCTGCTTTGGGAAAAGAGATTCCCTGTAAATGATTAATTAAGGGTTCTTTGCAATTAAAGGTGAATAAGCTAGGTACAGGGGGAATAATTTTATGTCCCAGTCTTTTTAATATGTCCCATACCTTAGGAGAACTTCCGGTAGCTATTACTAAAGCGTCTGCTTCGTAGTTATGTTGTGTTGTTTCTATTTTAAATTTTTTGTTTTCGTTTTTTATTCCTGTAACCGTAGTTTCGTAATGTATTTTAACATTATTTTTTTTGGTCTCATTTAACAGGGTTTCTATAATGGTTTGAGAGGTATTTGTTTCCGGAAAAACCCGGTTGTCTTCTTCTGTTTTTAGATTTACTTTTCTTTTTTGAAACCACTCAAAGGTATCGGAGGGCTGAAATCGGGTAAATACGCTGAGAAGCTCTTTAGAGCCTCTGGGATAAAAATTGATTAACTCTCGGGGAGTAAAACAGGCATGGGTCAGATTACATCTTCCTCCTCCGGAAACTTTTACTTTTTGAAGAGGTTGTTTTGCCTGTTCCAGAATAAGAACTTTCCAGTTTTCTGATTGAATGTTGGAAGCCAGAAAAAAACCAGAAGCCCCGCCTCCTATGATAATGAGTTGTTTCACTTAAATTGAAAGTTTAATGTAAATTAAAAAAGGTTGGATTTCCAACCTTTTTTCTTCTTATGATTTTTTAAATAACCTTTTTAGTCTGGCGATTAATGAATTATCATAATTTTCATCTTCTTCAAAATAACCATATCCGTAGCCATACCCATACCCGTATCCGTAACCATATCCATATCCTCCAGGACTTACATAGTCGTTGAAAATAATTCCAATATGATTTACTTCACCTGCTTTATATTTTTCGTTTATATTTTTCAGTAATTGTTTGTATGTATAACCCGCTCTTGTTACATAAAGCCGTGCATCGGAAAAGTTCATGAGATCATAAGCGTCTATAACTAATCCTACAGGTGGAGAGTCAATTATAATGTAATCATACATTTCCCTGAGTTTTTTAATTAGCTCTTCATTTTCGTCACTAATAAGCAATTCCCCCGGGTTTGGTGGAATAGGACCTGCTGGTATGATATCTAAGTTATCATAGTTAGTGGTTTTTATAATTTCTTCTAATGAATTATTTCCGGACAGGTATCCTGAAAGACCTATTTTATTACTGATTTTAAAATCATCAAAAATTCGTGGTTTTCTTAAATCCATTCCTACCAATACTGTTTTTTTGCCGCTTAAAGCTATTACGGAAGCCAAATTTATGGCTATAAAGGTTTTTCCTTCTCCACCAATGGAGGAGGTAACTAAGAAAACTTTTCCGCCTTTAACTGATTTTTCATTGAATAGGAACCTCAGATTAGAACGAATAGCCCGAAAACTTTCGGCTATACTTGATTTAGGTCTCGTAAAAACAGCCAGATTATTTTCTGTATTTTTGGAGCCTATTGTACCTATAAGAGGTATTTTTGTTATAGATTTTAAATCAGAAATTAGTTTGATTTTGTTATCTAACAGTTCTATCAAAAATAATACTACAAAAGGGATAATGAGAAATATTCCAATGTAAGTAAGTTTATTTTTTTTGATATCAGGAGTAATAGGTCCCTGCCCTGTATTTTTTGCTTTATCTAAGACTGTCAAATCAGACAGGGTGGTAGCTTTTCTCATTTCGGCTTCAGATAATTTATCTAAAAGAGTGTTATAGATACCGTCATTTAGTAAATATCCTCTTTGAGCGTTTACAAATAGACGTTCTTTATCAGGCAGTCCTTCAATTTGCGTTTCTAGGCTTCGTATTTGTCCATCAATATTACTCATATTACCAGATAAGTTTTTTGAAGAGTTGTCTAATATTGATAAAGCTTTAGATCTAACAGAATTGATTTTATAGTCAATTTCT
>JAVBRH010000272.1:0-7972 GCA_031548225.1 Apibacter sp. | reverse complement strand
TATTACTTAATTTCACTATCAATATACATGCTCAGGTGGGAGTTAACACCTCTGAACCCAAAGCAATGCTGGACATAGAAGCGGTAGATTCGGCTAACCCGGAAAATACTGCCGGTTTTCTCGCTCCGCGTATAACTGCATTTCCCCTGACAAATCCGGGCTCAGCACAACACAGTATGTTGGTGTATTTGCTTGATGACTCCGAATTAAGAGAGTCTCATCTCTACTTTTGGGATAACAACAATCTTCGATGGGATTGGTTTAAAGATGATGTCACTAAAGTTATAGATTATAACACATCTACTGTTTCCGGAGACAAGTTTTACACTGCTGCTGGGGTTGTATCTGATTTGACTACCATTGTAAGTGGTCCGCGTTACGTCCGTTTTAATAGCACAAATGCGGCTATTGCAGATGAAAGAAACAGTGTTGTTAATGGCAGTCTGAAAATAGGTGTTCCTGGCGAATATCTTTTGACATTGACCGGAGGAATACAAAAAAGACATGATGGAATTACCGATTACCGGACTGAAGTTCTGGTTAACGGAGCTTCTTATAGTCCTCAGATTGCATCGCAGATAAATCTACCTAATATAGCTAATAGATCCGGTGTGTTTAGTGCCTCTCAGGTTGTAACCTTAAGTGCAGGAGCTTTATTATCTGTTCAGACCACCTTACTTACGGGAAGTCTTACTTCACCATCGGCATATGTAAACTCTCCTTTCACTTTAATAGTAACCCTTATACGAGAATTGTAAAATGAAAAAATATATAGTCCTTTCAATTATTTCTTTTTTTAACCTATCCGTAATAAACAGTCAGGTAGGTATCTCCACGGATTCACCCGGTGCAACTTTGACCGTAGATGCAGATAATATGTCAGCACCTTCCAATACAACAGGAGTTATTATACCACGGGTGCAAAAATTAAATATTACCGATCCCAAAGAAGACGGTTTAATCGTTTTTTTGAATAATCCCACACCTCCTCTTCCCTCTGGGGAATATAACGGTTATTATTATTGGGATGGAACCGCGAATGCCTGGATTCCCTTTCAGGCACGCTATATGTCGGCCACCATTGATAAAAGTACTTTTTTGTGTACCGGTTCCGCTTTTAAGACCACTCTGTTCAATGATACAAATAATCCTGCTACGGTTAATCTGAATGTTATAAAAACAAATAACTCTGATGCGTGGACACTGGCGAATGGGGGGATTACCGTACATCAGGCCGGGTGGTATTATTTTCAATTATCCATTACACTGACTAAAACCGCAAATCCGGTAAACCTGCGGGATATTGTATGTGTAGGCTTAAACGTAAATAATGCCTGGCCTGCCTCTTTTTCTATGAAAGGCTGTAACAGTTATGCAAATGGAAATTCACTTACCAACTCATTTACGCTTTATGCTCCATTAAAATTGGCTGCAAATGATGTTGTAACCATGGTCGGCGTTATTGACTTTTTAGACCAGTGTAACGGTGCTTTCCAATCAGACTGTCCTTCTGCTGCTGCTGCAGATAAAAGAAAAAGTGCACAATACGCCATTACAACCAATACCATTGCATCCATGTCGGCCAGATACCTGGGTGATTTCTAAATTTCTACTGCAAAAAGATTTTTGTAGTATTTATCCTAATCATATTCTGTAATTAGGTTGTGTTTTTTTCTAACAAATTGGAAAAGTATGATTTATAATATAAAAATATTTTATACGTTTACATTATTGTAGAAATTGAAGTATTTAATTCATAAGGGAATTTATATGAAGATGATGTGTTTCAGTCAGCAGCCTTTCCGTTTTTATCTCCTGCTTTTCTTATTTTTCTGGTCTCATCCATATTCAGCACAAAATTTTGAAGATCTGCATTTGATTGAAATTGAAAACTTCCATAAGGTTGACATAGATGTTTTCCGTTCGGGACAACCGGATAAATCCGATTTTAAAGATCTGGAAAAAGTTGGGGTAGAGCAGGTGTTAAATCTGAGAAACCACCATTCGGATGAAGATGAAGCCGAAGGAACACATATTACTCTTTCCCATGTGAGAATGAATGCCGGAAGCCTTTCCGAAGAAGAACTATTGGAGGCTTTGCGCATTATCCGGGATCGGAAAGGGCCGATTTTAATCCATTGTTGGCACGGGTCAGATAGAACCGGAGCAGTCATAGCCATGTACCGGATTATCTATCAAAACTGGACAAAAGAAGAAGCTGTTGAAGAGTTGGTAAACGGAGGTTATGGGCATCACAAATGGTATTATAAAAATATTCCCAAGCTTATACGAAACATCAATATAGATAATTTTAAACAAAAACTGGATGCTGTAAAATAAAAATCGGAAAAAGGCTTTGATTTAGAACGAAAAAAACTAATTTTGTAAACATTAACGAAAAAATCATATATGAAATTCATAGTTTCAAGTGGAGAACTACTAAAGGCATTGCAATTGATTGGCGGAGTTACAGGAGGAAATTCGTCCCTGCCTGTTTTAGAAAATTTTTTATTTGATCTGAACTCCGGAAAACTGACCATTTACGGCTCTGATGGAGAGACTACTATGAAAACCAGTATTGAAGTACAAAGTAACGATACGGGAAAAATTGCAGTTCCGTCCAAATTATTGACAGATACCATAAAAACTTTTTCTGAGCAGCCTTTATCCTTCTCCCAGGAAGGAAATCAATTGGAAATTGTGGATGAAAAAGACAACTATTTCATTGCCCTGGATGATGTAGAACAATATCCCTCCATTCCCGAATTAGATACGGACAAATCCATTACCATAAAAGCCTCTGTTTTAGCAGAAGCCATTGCAAATACTATTTTTTCAACCGGAAATGATGCCATGCGGCCTGTAATGACCGGAGTTTTATTCCAGTTTACAGACTCAGAATGTCGTTTTGTTGCTACAGATGCACACCGCCTGGTGAAATATACCCGGAAAGATGTTTCTTCTGATGAATCTATAGAGTTTATCATGCCTAAAAAGCCCCTTACTTTATTGAAAAATGCTTTGATTGCTTATGATGATAATGTAACGATTGAGTTCAACGATACCAATGCCCGGTTCACACACAATGAAACTCAGTGGGTATGCCGGTTGATCGATGGAAAATATCCTAATTACGATGCTGTGATTCCGAAAGAAAACCCGAATGTTTTAACCATAAACCGACAGTTATTCTTGAATTCCTTAAAAAGAGCTGCTCTGTTTTCCAATAAATCGACTTCACAGGTTCGTCTGTCTTTAAACGGAAATTTATTGAAATTAAGTGCAGAAGATTTGGATTTCGCTAATAAGGCAGATATGAGCCTCCCTTGTGACTATCATGGAGAAGAACTAAAAATAGGATTTAATTCCAAATTCTTAAACGAAATGCTTACCAACATATCTTCCGAAGACATCACATTGGAAATGTCCTCTCCCAACAGGGCGGGAATTATAAAACCCGTTGACGGAAAGGACGAAAATGAAGATATACTGATGCTGGTAATGCCTGTAATGCTGAATAATTAAAAATAAAAAACACATACATTTATTATCAGTATGCAATTCAGTTTGCATACTGATTTTCGTAGAAACAGTTTAGAATAATGAAAATTTCTTATAATTGGCTTAGTAATTACATCAAAACCGATTTACCTATTGAAAAAATTACTGCCATACTTACCGATACAGGATTAGAAGTAGAAGATACGGAAGAAATAGAATCCATTAAAGGTAGCCTTAAAGGGGTTGTGGTTGGAGAGGTTTTGGAATGTAAAAAACACCCCAATGCAGATAAATTAAAAGTAACCCTGGTGGATTTAGGGAACGGTGAACCCGTACAGATTGTTTGTGGAGCACCCAATGTTGAGGCTGGACAAAAAGTACCCGTTGCTACCATCGGGACCATACTCTATCCTAAAAACGGGGAAGAATTTAAAATTAAAAAAAGTAAAATTCGGGGAGAAGAATCCTTCGGAATGATTTGTGCAGAGGATGAATTAGGAATAGGAGACAGCCATGACGGAATCATAATTTTAGACAACCAACTAAAAGCAGGAACTCCATTAAGTGAGGTCTATGGCTCTTTCAAAGATTATTGTATTGAGATAGGGCTTACTCCCAACAGGACAGATGCCATGTCCCATTACGGTGTTGCCCGGGATTTATACGCTGCGCTTAAAAATAAAAAAATACAGGCCGAATTAATACCTCCATCCGTAGAGAATTTCAAACTGGATGAAGAGACTGGTACTCCTGTTTCCGTGGAAGTGGAAAATAGCGAATTATGTCCGAGATATTCAGGGGTTTATATAAAAAATGTAGAAGTAAAACCTTCTCCTGACTGGTTAAAGAACCGGTTAAAAACTATAGGTCTTTCTCCCATCAACAACATTGTGGATATAACCAATTACATCCTTCACTCGTACGGACAACCTCTTCATGCCTTCGATGCAGACAAAATCAAAGGGCAGAAAATAAAAGTGGGGGCGGTGAAAGAAGGTACTAAGTTTATTACCTTAGATGGAGTAGAAAGAACTCTGTCCGGAACCGAACTATTAATAAAAGACGGAGAAGATACCCCTATGTGTATTGCCGGAGTTTACGGAGGTAAAGAATCCGGTGTCAGCAATGAAACCCGGAACCTATTCCTGGAAAGCGCTTATTTCGACTCGGTATCCATCCGTAAGACATCCAAAAAAGAAGGATTGAATACAGATTCATCTTTTCGTTACGAAAGAGGAGTTGACCCTAATAACACCATTTTAGCTCTGAAAAAAGCCTGTGAGCTATTTAAAGAATTAGCAAACGGTACTCTTGTAGGAGAAATTATTGACCACTATCCTCAACCTATCCAAAATCAAAAAACGGTTTTACGATATCATAAAATAGACCAGATATTAGGAATCCGGATTCATCGGGATCAGATAAAAGAAATTCTAAAATCTCTGGAAATTACTATTATCAGCGATACGAACGAAGCTCTGGATTTATCGGTTCCTCTTTACAGAGCGGATGTTACCCTGGAAGTTGATGTAATCGAAGAAATAGCAAGGATTTACGGATATAATCAGATTGGATTGCCCGAAAAATTCTCTTTTGCTTACGAAAATAAAAATCAGTTCGATGAAGAAGCTCTGGAAAACAGCATTGCCAATCAGCTTAAGTACAACGGATTTCATGAAATAATCAATAATTCCCTAACACAAAGGAGAGGAGACAAGACCAATTATGTTGAACTTCTAAATCCTTTAAGTAATGAGCTTGCTGTAATGAGGCAGTCATTGATTTATGGTTTACTGGAAAGTATTTCTTTCAACATCAACCGGGGACAAAAAGAAATTAAATTCTTTGAATTTGGTAAAACTTATTTCAAAACTCCGTCCGATTATCTTGAAAGTAAAAAATTAGCCTTGGGATTGCTTGGAAACTTTCAGGATAACAACTGGATCTCACCTGATAATACCAGTACATTTTTTCACCTAAAAGGGATTGTTACACAAATACTAAAATCATTTAACCTGAATCTGGATGAAAAACCTTTAGAATCTGATTTATTCAGAGAAGGCATTGAATTGACCTCCAGAAATGAACTGATTGGAAAGTTGGGAGTTGTAAAACCGCAATTAATCAAGGAGTTCGGGATCAAAGGAGAAGTGTTCTATGTAGAATTAGAATGGGAAAAACTTGTTCAGGCAGCAGCCCGAAAACCTAAATATAAACTGGACGAGATAGCAAAATTCCCAGGATCCAACAGAGACCTGGCCTTATTGCTGAATAAAGAAATAAGGTATCTGGATTTATATAAAGCCGCCTTTGAAACAGAAAAAAAACTATTAAAATCTGTAAATCTATTTGATGTATATGAGGGCAAAAACCTTCCTGAAAATAAAAAATCCTATGCTTTGAATTTTTTCCTTCAGGATGAGAACAAAACCCTTACAGATGCAGATATTGATAAAGTAATGAACAAACTGACGGAGAAATTTTCTTCACAGTTTAATGCAGAATTAAGGAATAATTAATATGTTGACTGAACGAACATGCCTAGAAAAGTTGTAATCATAGGTGCAGGAAGTGTCGCTTCCCATTTAACCCGGGTATTGTTGGAAAATACGGTAAATGTAGCACAGGTTTTCAACAGAACTCTTGCCAAAGCTCAGGAATTGGCGAGTGACTATAATATCAGGTTTACCGATCAAATATCCGAAATTGAAAAAGCCGACCTGTATATCATTTGCACTACAGATAAAGTTATTTCTGAAATTTCTTACTATATCCCTTTTGAGGACTGTCTGGTGGTACATGCCTCCGGTTCAACCCCCATGTCTGCATTAAAAGGAAAATACAGAAAAGGGGTATTATACCCTTTACAGACTTTCTCCAAGAAGAGAATTGTTAATGAAATTCCTTTTTTAATAGAAGCGGAACATCCGGAAGATGAACTCATGTTAATCAACCTGGCTAAAAGATTATCCGACGAGGTGCATGTGGTTAATTCCGAACAGAGAATGAAAATCCATATAGCTGCGGTATGGGCCAATAACTTTACCAACCACTTGTATTATATTGCCGGTGAAATATGCAGAAAGCAGAATGTTCCTTTTCAGATATTGAAACCTTTAATCAAAGAAACCGCAGATAAAATTGAAGATGATATTCTGCCTTATGATGCACAGACCGGTCCGGCGAAAAGGAACGATGAAGTCATTATAAAAAAGCATCTGGAGATACTCGAGGTCGATCCGGATCCTCGAAAATACCATATTTACAAACTTTTATCCGAATCAATTTTTGCTACCTACAACAATGATAAACTATAAAGAAAAACTAAATCATATTACCAGCTTTGTTTTTGATGTAGATGGAGTTATGACAGACGGAAGGCTGATTTTGATTAATAATCAGATGATACGAAGCATGAATACCCGGGACGGGTTTGTGTTGCAATTTGCAGTTAAAAAAGGATATAAAATTGCGGTTATTACCGGAGGAAAAGACGAATCCGTAGTAAGCCGGTTGAAATACCTGGGAATCACAGATGTTTATTTAGATTCCAAAGACAAATGGAATGATATGGAAGATTTTCTTTATAAATACGGCTTAAAACCACAGGAAATCCTATATATGGGAGATGATCTTCCCGATTATAATGTAATGACCCGGGTGGGAGTTGCTGCCGCACCTAAAGATGCCTGCCCTGAAATTCTTTCCATAGCCGATTACATTTCCCCTATAGAAGGCGGACAAGGATGTGTAAGGGATGTAATAGAACAGGTTTTGAGAGTTCGTGGCGATTGGGACTACTTAGACACAAAGGATTTGACAACTTCTACGTAGAATCCGGCCAAAACTATAAAGTTAATAATAAATCACGAATTTCATTATGAAAAATATCATATTTATGCATGATATTTTTCTTTCTTTTTATTACCCGGGGTAGGTACCTTTACTACAAACTCAAAACGATACAAAAATGAAAAAAATTATTTTTTTAGCCGGATTATTTTTGATTAGTTTAAATACCTTCGCTCAGGAAAAAGGAGACCTTAGAATGCGTATGAGGGCAGTTGGAGTAGTTCCAATGGATGATGCTTCTGTGGGAGTGATTGGAGGGAATGTAAATGTTACCAATGATCTTATTCCTGAAATTGATTTCACCTATTTTTTTACTAAGAATATAGCTGCAGAATTGATTTTAGGGACTACCAAACACGAAGTTGTTGCCGTAAATACTGCTTTAGGGGATGTTCCTTTAGGAAGTGTAATGCTTTTACCTCCTACTTTGACCATTCAGTACCACTATCCTATCAAAAACTTTAAACCTTATGCCGGAGTAGGTATCAATTATACCTTCTTCTATAATACCGGACAGGGAAGAGAAAGAAGTCCTGTGGTAACAGATGTGAAATACGATAATAATGTGGGATTCGCCCTTCAATTAGGGTTTGATTATAATATCTCAGATAAGGTCTTT
>JAVBRH010000312.1:0-3579 GCA_031548225.1 Apibacter sp. | reverse complement strand
CTCCAGAAACGGAGGAGATAGTATTTTTGCCATTCAGGACAGGAACATCCAGGGCTTGTCCGGGAGCTAATACGTAATTTTCCTTGTTCAGAATAACTTTAATGCTGTTTTCAGTAGGATTATCCAGCACAAATCCGTCTTTTTTTTCAATAAAAAATTTATAGTACAAAACAGCACTTATACAGAGAATTAACGCTATCAGTAAGCCGGTTAATGATTTTTTATTAAACATTGAATCTCGAAATTTGAACACAAAGGTAATAATATAATAGATTAATTGATAATTATTACCTAAATTTGTAAACTCTTTAATCTTAACATACATTATTAAAAATATATGTTGCAAAGTATCATAACGGGCTCCGGGTCTTATTTGCCTAAAAAAATTGTTTCAAATAGTAGTTTTGAAGGAATAACGTTTTACGATGAAAACCGGGAACCCATTACCAAGCCCACTCCTGAAATTATTAAAAAGTTTGCGGACATTACGGAAATAACGGAAAGACGTTATGTGGATGATCCCGCTATCATGAATTCCGATATGGCGGCAGAAGTGGGAGAGCTTGCTATTGAAAAAGCAGGTATTGACAGAGAAGAACTGGATTACGTTATAGTGGCTCACAATTTTGGAGAAATTGATACCAATGAGAGGCAGATCCGTATTATGCCTTCCATTTCGGCACTTACCAAGCATAAACTGAATATAAAGAATACAAAATGCCGTCCTTATGATATGACTTTCGGGTGTCCGGGATGGAATGAAGGACTAATCTTGGCGGATCAGCTGATAAAATCGGGACAGGCAAAAAAAGCATTGGTTATCGGTTCCGAGACGCTTTCAAGAAGTGTGGATCCGTTTGATCGGAATTGTATGATTTTTTCAGATGGTGCAGGAGGAGTGGTTTTAGAAGCCAGAGAGGGAGATAAGCCTGTAGGAATACTCAATTATGAAACAAGATGTGATAATGGGGATGAAGTATATTATCTTTCCACCGATACTTCTCTGAATCCGGATTATACCGGATCAAAGGTAAATATCCGTATGAGAGGAAGGAAAATATATGAATATGCATTGACCTATGTTCCTCCGGTAATTAAGAGTGTTATTGATAATGCCGGTTATACGATTTCAGATATAAACAAGGTTTTAATTCATCAGGCCAATGCCAAGATGGATCATGCCATGCTTCAAAGGGTCTTTAAATTGTATGGATTGAATGTGAGTTCAATTCCCGAAGGAATTGCCCCTATGACGATTCAAAAGTTTGGAAATTCTTCTGTGGCTACTATTCCTACGATGTACGATATGATGGTTAAAGGGAATTTTCTGAACCAGACATTAAATTCGGGAGATTTAGTGATATTTGCTTCTGTGGGAGCGGGAATGAATATCAATGCAATTCTATACAGGATGCCCTAACCTTATTACGAAACTCATTAAAATTTAATTCTTTATCTTGAGGTCTTTAATAGGCATATTATTTATTGTTTCCCTGATTGTGGAGTATTATTCCTATCAGGCTATAAAGACTTTGACTAAAAGTAAGTTAATCCGACGGATCTGGCTGGGGTTTTCTATCGGTTCCCTGCTGTTAATTCTGGTATGGTCTTTACTGGTTGATCGAAATAACCGGTGGCAGGTTCAATTCCTGATGGGATTTTTTATGATTGTTTATGTGCCTAAACTGATTCTGGCTTTCACTCTTATCCTGGAAGATATCCTTCGGTTTATATCCTTCTTATATAAAAAGGTAGTGTCTTCTTCCTCTGAAGAAAAAAAGTTCTATCCCGATCGGAGAAAGACAATAAGTATGTTAGGCATAGGTCTGGCAAGTATTCCGTTTTTATCTATTATCGAGGGAATTAAATGGGGGAAATTCGACTTCCGGGTCAGGAAACTTACCTTGTCTTTCCCTGATCTTCCCGAGGCATTCAACGGATATAGAATAGTTCAGATATCGGATTCTCATATAGGAAGTTTTTATCAAGAAGATGCGGATAAAGTGGCAAAGGGAATCAGGATGATTAATGAACAAAATGCGGATTTATTCCTTTTTACGGGAGATTCGGTAAATAATCTGGCTGAAGAAATGCAGCCCTGGGTTTCCCTGTTGAAAACCATTAAAGCGAAGGACGGAAAATATTCTGTTTTGGGAAATCACGATTATGGAATTTATCTTTTGGGGGAGGATACGGCTGCACAGCAAAAAAACATTGAAGAATTAAATCAGTACCATAAAGAAATCGGATGGAGATTGTTGAGGAATGAGTCAATCAGGATAGAAAAAAACGGTCAGTATTTTAATTTAATCGGAGTAAAGAACTGGGGAGCAGGCGGTCATTTTCCCAAAGACGGGGACTTGGAATTTGCTGCTCAAAATGTAAATGAAGGGGAATTTAACATTCTGTTATCCCATGATCCTACTCATTTTGACGAAAAAGTAAAAATGTTTCCTAAAAAAATCCATCTTACGTTGTCCGGGCATACTCACGGAATGCAGTTTGGAGTGGAAATTCCCGGAGTTATCAGGTGGTCTCCTATAGAATACCGGTATTCTAAATGGGCGGATCTGTATCAGGAGAACGGCCGGTATCTTTATGTGAACCGCGGATTTGGATTTATAGGATTTCCGGGAAGGGTGGGAATCTGGCCGGAAATTACCGTGATAGAGCTTAAAAAAGAGGGATAAGAGAAAGTTAGGGTTTGTTTAATCGTTTAAACAAAAAGGTTAATTCTAAAAAACACTATTTTTTATATTATAAGTTCATTTTTATAAAAATTTAAACAGGCTCTCAGTTCCCGGAATTTATATTTTAACGATTTTTTTACTAATGAGATATATTTTATTGTTTTAAGGAGTCCGGAGTGGAGGAACTTTAGTAAATTCGTATTCTTAAATAAAATTAGTATATCGACCTAAACAAGATAAAAGTATGTTGCAATCAATGACCGGTTACGGGAAATCGGAAGTCAATACGCCCAACCTGAAAATAGCTATAGAAATCAGAACTCTCAACAGTAAATCATTGGATTTATTTGTGAGGATATCCCCCAGATACAGAAATAAGGAACTCGAACTTCGGAAAATTATAGGTGACCGGATACAAAGGGGAAAAACGGATTTTTCCATTACTATTGAAAACTTAAGTTCGGAAAATACTTCCCGTATTAATCTGAATACCGTGCAGAATTATATAACTAATCTGGAAGAACTGAATATTGAAGGGACGAAACTGGACTATCTTAAAATGGCAATACGGATGCCGGAAGTTTTTACCAATCAGGAAATTGAAATCAGTGAGGAAGAGTGGGATTTAGTTTTGAAATGTTTGGATTCTTCTTTGGATAAAGTAATTGAATTTCGAAAGGAAGAAGGGAAATCATTGGAGAATGTTTTGAAGCAATATACTATTCTCATATTAAATTCGTTATCTGAGATAGAAAAATTTGAAAAGGAAAGAATTGAAGGAATTCGTCAGAAGCTGGAAAAACAACTTTCCGAATTGCAAATACAGGCAGATGAGCAGCGTTTTCATCAGGAACTGGTTTATTATATTGAAAAATTAGATATAAATGAA
>JAVBRH010000138.1:0-10055 GCA_031548225.1 Apibacter sp. | reverse complement strand
TCGGACCTTACTCACTAATTACCCAGCAACCGTTAGGAGGTAAAGCACAATTCGGAGGTCAGAGATTTGGAGAGATGGAGGTATGGGCACTGGAAGCATTCGGTGCATCCAACATACTGAGAGAAATCATCACTGTTAAATCCGACGATGTAATAGGTAGAGCTAAAACTTACGAATCTATCGTAAAAGGTGAGCCTATGCCTGAACCGGGACTTCCTGAATCATTCAATGTATTCTTACATGAATTACAGGGTCTTGGACTAGATGTAAGATTGGAAGAAGAATAATATCACTTTATTCCGGTCTATAAAATTTAAAATTTTTCAATTTAATTGATTATAAATAATGGCAGTTAAACAAAAAACTAGCAGATTTAGCAAAATTTCAATAGGATTAGCTTCTTCCGAAAGTATTTTACAACAATCCAGAGGAGAAGTACTAAAACCTGAAACAATCAATTATCGTACACATAAACCCGAACGCGACGGATTATTCTGTGAAAGAATTTTCGGTCCTGTAAAAGATTACGAATGTGCATGCGGTAAATATAAAAGAATCCGTTACAAAGGAATCGTATGTGACCGATGTGGGGTGGAAGTAACTGAGAAGAAAGTAAGACGTGAAAGAATTGGGCATATCAATTTAGTTGTTCCTGTAGCTCATATCTGGTATTTCCGTTCACTTCCCAACAAAATCGGATATCTATTAGGAATACCTTCCAAAAAACTGGATATGATCATCTACAATGAACGATTTGTGGTGATTCAGGCAGGTATTGCAAAAAAATTAAACGGAGAAGAGTTAGAGCCTAATGAATTTCTAACAGAAGAAGAGTATCTGGATATTTTAGAAACCCTTCCTGTTGAAAACCAATATTTAGATGATTCTGATCCTAACAAGTTCGTTGCCAAAATGGGAGCGGAATGTCTGGAAGAATTATTAAGAAGAATTGATTTGGATGCTTTATCTTATGAATTAAGACACAAAGCCAATACCGAATCATCCAAACAAAGAAGAACAGAAGCATTAAAAAGATTACAGGTAGTAGAATCTTTCCGGGATGCAAATTCCAGTGGAAGAATTAACCGTCCGGAATGGATGATTATGAGAGTAATTCCGGTAATTCCTCCTGATCTTCGTCCGTTAGTTCCATTAGACGGAGGGCGTTTTGCTACTTCCGACCTGAACGATTTATATCGTCGGGTGATTATCAGAAATAACCGTCTGAAAAGATTAATAGAGATCAAAGCTCCCGAAGTAATTTTACGTAACGAAAAACGTATGCTTCAGGAAGCTGTGGATTCCCTATTCGATAATACCAGAAAGTCTTCAGCTGTAAAATCTGAATCCAACAGGCCATTAAAATCCTTATCCGATTCGTTGAAAGGAAAACAAGGACGTTTCCGTCAAAACTTATTGGGTAAACGTGTGGATTACTCTGCCCGTTCGGTTATTGTCGTAGGTCCATTTTTACAATTACACGAATGCGGTTTGCCTAAAGATATGGCAGCCGAACTTTATAAACCGTTTATCATCCGTAAACTGATTGAAAGGGGAATCGTAAAAACCGTAAAATCAGCTAAACGAATTATAGAACGAAAAGAACCTGTGGTTTACGATATTCTTGAAAACGTAATGAAAGGACATCCGGTATTATTAAACCGGGCCCCTACCCTGCACCGTTTAGGTATTCAGGCATTCCAGCCAAGAATGATCGAAGGAAAAGCCATTCGTCTTCACCCGTTGGTTTGTACCGCATTTAATGCGGACTTTGATGGTGACCAGATGGCGGTTCACTTACCATTAGGACCGGAAGCTATTCTGGAAGCTCAATTATTAATGCTGGCTTCTCAAAATATCTTAAACCCGGCAAATGGTTCTCCTATCCAGGTTCCTTCTCAGGACATGGTTTTAGGACTTTATTATATGACTAAACCGTTAGTTCCTACCGAAGAAATTTCCGTAAAAGGACATGGAGCTACTTTCTACTCTTCTGAAGAAGTAGAAATCGCTTACAATGAAAAAGCGGTTGATTTGAATGCTATCGTTAAGGTAAAAGCAAAAGTAGCAGAAAAAGAGGAATTGGTTGAGAAAATGATAGAAACTACCGTAGGACGGGTATTATTCAATAAAATCGTTCCTGAAAGAGTAGGATATATCAATGAAGTACTGACTAAAAAATCCTTACGAAATATTATCGGTACCATTCTGGAGAGAACCGACTTCCCTACCACAGCAAAATTCCTGGATGATATGAAAAATCTGGGATATGCTACCGCATTTAAAGGTGGACTTTCTTTCAGCTTAGGAGATATCAAAACTCCAGATGAAAAGAAAACCATGATCCAGGATGCCAATGATCAGGTAGATGGAATCCGGGGGAACTATAACATGGGATTGATTACCAATAATGAAAGATATAATCAGGTAATTGACGTGTGGACCAATACCAATGCACGACTAACCGACCTTATCATGCAAAGGATGAAAACCGACAAAGGAGGTTTCAACTCTGTTTATATGATGCTGGATTCCGGTGCACGGGGTTCTAAAGAACAGATTCGTCAGTTAGCCGGAATGCGGGGATTGATGGCTAAGCCTCAGAAAGCCGGATCCTCAGGGGGTGAAATTATCGAAAACCCGATTATTTCTAACTTCCGTGAAGGACTTTCCATTTTGGAATACTTTATTTCCACGCATGGTGCCCGTAAAGGTTTGGCAGATACCGCGTTAAAAACGGCAGATGCCGGATATTTGACCCGTCGTCTGGTAGATGTGGCACAAGACGTAATTATCAATGAAGAAGATTGCGGTACTTTGAGAGGAGTGGAAATCTCTGCTCTGAAAAAGAACGATGAGATAGTAGAGCCGCTATCTGAAAGAATATTAGGACGGGTATCCCTTCATGATGTATATCATCCGGATACTGATGAGCTAGTAGTAGAAGCAGATCAGATGATTAACTCTGAACTGGCAAAACTCATTGAAAGGTCAGGATTGGAATCTGTAGAAGTTCGCTCTCCGCTAACCTGTGAATCTAAAAAAGGTATTTGTGCCAAGTGTTATGGAGTAAACTTAGCTACCAATAAACTAATCAATAAAGGGGAAGCAGTAGGAGTTATTGCTGCCCAGTCTATTGGAGAGCCTGGTACTCAGTTAACCTTAAGAACTTTCCACGTGGGAGGTACTGCCGGAAACATTGCCGAAGTAAGCAGCATTGTAGCTAAGAGAGACGGAAAAGTAGAGTTTGATGAAATCAGAACCGTAGAAAGTGAAGACGAAAACGGAAATAAATCAACCATTGTGGTTTCCCGTTCTACCGAGTTTAAACTTCTCAATGCGGAAGGCTCTATACAGATGATCAATAACATTCCTTACGGTTCCACTTTGTTAGTGAAATCCGGACAAGAGGTTAAAAAAGGAGATACCATATGTAAATGGGATCCGTACAACGCGATCATCCTTTCAGAGACTGCCGGTAAAATAGAATACGAACAGATAGAACAAGGTTCTACTTATCAGTTAGAGATAGACGAGCAAACCGGATTCGAAGAAAAAGTAATTTCCGAGTCCCGAAATAAAAAACTAATCCCTACTCTAAAAATATTAGATACCAAAGGGAACGAGTTAAAATCAATAAACTTACCGGTAGGTGCCCACCTTATTGTAAATGACGGTGAAAAAATCAAGGCAGGAAAAATCTTGGTTAAAATTCCAAGAAGGTCTGCAAAAGCCGGAGATATTACCGGAGGTCTTCCACGGGTAACCGAGTTATTCGAGGCAAGAAATCCATCTAATCCTGCTGTGGTATCTGAAATTGACGGAGTAGTAAGTTACGGTAAAATCAAAAGAGGTAACCGGGAAGTTGTTATAGAATCCAAAAGCGGTGAAATCAAAAGATATCTGGTAAAATTATCCAATCAGATTTTGGTACAGGAAAATGACTTCGTTCATGCAGGAGATCCTCTATCCGACGGAGCTATCACTCCTACCGATATACTGAATATTAAAGGCCCTACTGCCGTTCAGGAATATCTGGTAAATGAAATCCAGGAAGTTTACCGTTTACAAGGGGTAAAAATTGATGACAAACATTTTGAAATTATTGTTCGTCAGATGATGACCAAAGTAGAAATCGTAGATGCCGGAGATACCAAGTTCTTAGAAGGAAATCTGGAACATAAAATCGACTTCATTGAAGAGAACGATCGAATTTTTGGGATGAAGGTAGTTACAGAGCCGGGAGACAGTGAAGAATTGAAAGCCGGACAAATACTTTCTAACAGAGATCTACGAGATGAAAATTCGAGATTAAAACGTGAAGATAAAAAACTGGTAGAAGCACGAGATGCTTTACCAGCAACTGCAAGTCCTGTACTGCAAGGTATCACCCGGGCTTCCCTGCAAACCAAATCATTTATTTCTGCGGCTTCCTTCCAGGAAACAACCAAAGTGTTAAATGAAGCAGCTGTAGCCGGAAAAATTGATTATCTGAACGGATTAAAAGAGAATGTAATTGTCGGTCACAGAATTCCTGCAGGTACTGGTTTAATCGAATATCAAAATGTAGTAGTAGGTTCTAATAAAGAATTTGAAGAATTAGTAACGGAAAAAATCTAATCCCTACCATATGGAAAACGAAAATCAAAATCAACAGGACCTGAATATTGAATTGACAGATGATGTTGCATCAGGAGTTTTTTCAAACCTTGCATTAATCAATCATTCTCCTACAGAGTTTGTAGTGGATTTTATACAAATTATGCCGGGAGTGCCTAAAGCAAAAGTGAAATCCAGGATCATCCTGACTCCTGAACATGCGAAAAGGTTATTGACTGCATTAACTGACAATATTCAAAAGTATGAGCAGCAATTCGGAACGGTAAAAGATGAAACCTTTCATCTGAATTTCGGCCCGAAAGGACAAGCATAAAAATAAACTAAATTAATTTATTAATATGAAAACCCGATTATTTATCGGGTTTTTTATTTCATATAACATTTTTATCATATTATCAACGATTTTAGTTTATTATATATAATATTATAAAATAAACTCTATTTTATTATTTAAATAATTATCTACCTCAAACAGGCTAAGTATTAAAAATTATATTTACATTTGACTTGATAAATCAATGTGTGTGGCAAAGATGAGAATAAACCGGCTCTTTTTGGGATTCTTGCTTATTTTTCTGTACTCTGTTTTATACGCTCAAACGAAAACTATTACCGGAAAAATTATTGACAGTAAGGGAAATCCGCAAAGTGGTGTATCTGTCACCATTCAGGATTCTTCCGAGACTGTTTATACCAATGAGCTCGGTGAATTTACTATCAAAGCTGAACCCGGTCAAACCATACAAATTATTTCTCTTGACAATGAAGAAGCAAGTTTTATAGTAAGCTCTCAAAACCATTACGAAATAAAACTCACAGCTTCCATTCAGGTAAAAGAACTCAAGGAAGTTGTAATCACTGCTTTAGGAATAAAAAGAGAAAAAAAATCCTTAGGATATTCATCCCAGCAACTAGATGAAGCCCAGATTAATACCTCTCCAACCGATAATCTGTTGAATAACCTGTCCGGAAAAATAGCAGGCCTTGATATTAAAATGAATTCCAATTTCGGAGGATCTACCAATGCTTTACTTAGAGGAATCCGGAGTCTTACAGGAAATAATCAGCCTCTAATTCTATTGGACGGCGTTCCTATCAAAAATACCAACCTTAATACCAACTATGCTGAAAGCGGAAATAACGGCTATGACTTTGGGAGTTCCATTGCGGATATTGATCCCAACAATATAGAATCCGTTAATGTCCTGAAAGGAGCAGCAGCAACTAGTTTATATGGAAGTGACGCCGCCAATGGGGCAATTCTAATTACCACAAAAAAAGGAAAAAAAGGACAAGGACTGGGAATAACTTTAAATACTTCTGTTTCTGTTGGAGAAATTGATAAAAAAACCTTTCCCAAATACCAAAAACAATACGGGGGAGGATATTGGGGGCCTTACAGCTTCTATAACCGGGATATGAACGGAGACGGGATTTTAGATCTGGTATCTCCCACTGAAGATGATGCCTCTTATGGAGTAGCGTATGACCCTAATCTACTGGTATATCAATGGAATTCTTTTGTTCCGGGGAACCCCAATTATGGAAAGGCCACTCCCTGGGTAGCCGCCAAAAACGATCCAAGTAAATTTTTCCAAAACTCTGTCGCTTTTGTAAATAGTATAAACTTAAATGGCGGTGATAACAAAAATTCTTATAACTTTACTTATACCAATAACAACGAAACCGGAATTATGCCCAATAGCACATTGAATAAAAATATGCTCAATGGTAACTTTTCCCGAAATTTTTCAGATAATTTCAAGGCATCCGCTTTCCTTACCTTCACCAATCAAAGTGTTACCGGAAGAAACAGTATAGGATACTTAGATAACCTTTTATCCGGATTCAGGCAATGGTGGCCTCTTAATGTGGATATACTGGAACAAAAACAAGAATACTTCAGAGACAACCAAAACGTTACCTGGAATATGAGTGATCCCCTAAACGGAGATTATTCTCCGTCTTTTTGGAATAATCCGTACTGGGACAGATACCAAAACTATGAGTCTGACAGCCACACCCGGGTTATAACCGGAACCAGTTTAAGTTATGATGTGACTAAAGACTTTAACTTATTGGGGCGGGTTACTATAGATTACTCCACAGACAAACAGGAAGTAAGAAAAGCCGTAGGCAGCCATGCTGAAATATTCGGAATTAGGCGAAATGAAGAATCTTCGGGTTATTGGCTATTTACCCAGGATCAATTACAACAAACGTACGACTTGATCGGGTCTTATAACCTCAGGATAAACTCCAAGATAGGAGCAAAACTTCTAGGAGGAGGAACCTTTATGGCATCAAAACTTAACAATCTTGATGCTTCAACTACCGGAGGGTTAATAATCCCTAATCTTTACACTTTAAGTAATTCGTATGCCGAACCTGCTTCCATACAATCCGAAATTCATTATCAAAAATCCGGGTTATATGCACAAGCAAGTTTTGATTACAACAGGCTTTGGTTTTTGGAAGGCTCTTATCGTTGGGACAGATCTACCGCATTACCCTCAAAAAATAACAGCTACGGTTATTTTTCCATAGAAACCAGCCTTATCTTCTCCGATCTGATAAAAGCTCCCTGGTTAAACTTTGGAAAAGTACGTGCCAGTTATGCTGAAGTAGGAAATGACCCCATACCGGGACGACTGGGATATAAAATTATTGGCTCAACACTGGCAACAGGATATCCTACCGGATATAACTCAACGATTTACGAGGATTTTGATAATCTGAAACCGGAACGTACCAAAAGCTGGGAACTGGGTATGGAAGCTTCGTTATTAAAAAACAGGATTTCTCTGGATGTATCCTTATACAAAACCAATACAACAGACTTGCTTTACACGGTTCCTCAATCCACTTCTACCGGATATGCTTATTCTTTTATCAATGCCGGGGAAACCGAAAACAAGGGGGTTGAAGTTTTTTTGGCCCTGACTCCTTTAAAATCGCGGAATTTTGAGTGGAAAATTGCTGCCAACTGGTCTAAAAACAAAAATAAGGTGGTTTCCCTGAATGAAGGAAGAGATAATCTGCAACTGGCACTTTTTCAGCAAACTACTTTAAATGCCACTGTAGGGCAAGCTTATGGTAGCCTGATTGGCACCGATTATATGTATGACCCTAATGGAAACAGAATAGTAGATGATAATGGAAAATATGTAATCGCACAAAACCAGGTAATCGGGAACATTCAACCGGAATGGATAGGAGGAATCGCTAATAAGTTTACCTATAAAAATCTTTCTTTAAGCTTTTTAATCGACATAAGAAAAGGAGGAGACTTGTTTTCATTAGATCAGTTTTACGG
Source organism: Apibacter sp. (assembly GCA_031548225.1). Taxonomy (GTDB): domain Bacteria; phylum Bacteroidota; class Bacteroidia; order Flavobacteriales; family Weeksellaceae; genus Apibacter. The sequence goes on along the minus strand of JAVBRH010000138.1, from coordinate 2,119 downwards.
ACAGTCCACCGGATTATACAAAAATACCATCGGTTTAAATGATTTGGGAAATCCTATTCGTGATCCTTTGATTGATGGAGGAGGAATTATATTACCCGGAGTAAAACAGGTTATTGATCCCGTTACTAATCAGGTTACCTATGTCAAGAACAATACCCCGATAGATGCCTCAACCTATGGAGAAGTCTATGGAGGGGACGGAATTTATCCACAAAAAGAATTTATTTATGATGCCTCTTATGTAAAACTGAGAGAAGTATCGTTGTCCTATGCGCTTCCTTCCAAATACCTGGAAGACACCTTTATAAAAGGGGCTGTATTCAGCATTATCGGAAATAACCTTTGGATCATCCATAAAAATTTACCTGATGCAGATCCTGAAGCCGGAATGTCATCCGGAAATATTCAGGGATTTCAGTCCGGAGTAATGCCTTCCACAAGAATATACTCTTTCAATGTCAAACTAAACTTTTAATAAAACCTTAACCATGAAAAAGATACATTTAATCCTATCGGTAATCTCTTTCATTTTCCTTATAAGTTGTATTAACGATTCTGATCACTTCAATGACGACAGAGATAAACCCTACGAACTTCCGACAGCCCTATATTTGACAAGGGCACAAAGGGAGCTGGCAAAACAAATGGCTACTCCCAATGTAAATCAGAATGTATTCCGGTTTTTTCAGCATTACTGGACTACTACCACTTATTCTACAGATGCCCGGTTCAATTTTTCAAACCGGAAAGTTCCCGATAATCATTGGGATGCTTTATACATAGGTGTATTAGGAAATCTTGAATCTGCCAAACAGGCAATTCCGTCTGATGTCAAACCCGCTTCCGTAAAACAAGAGGATTGGGAGAAACAACAGGCAAATAAATTAGCAATTCTGGATATACTGCAAGTATATGCCTTTCATATTCTTGTGGATTCCTTTGGAGACATTCCTTATTCGGAATCCTTAAATCCCAAATTGATCCTGCCTAAATACGATGATGATGCCGGCATCTACCCGGATTTACTGAAACGTTTAGACCAAGACCTGTCCCAATTGGATGTATCATATAAATCTTTTGAAACCGGAGATTATCTGTTAAACGGGAATGTAGTGAAATGGAAAATTTTTGCCAACTCGCTCAAGCTAAAAATAGCAATCAACCTGTCCGATGTAAACCCCGGTTTAGCCAAATCCGCAATAGAAAGTGCTTATAACGGAGGAGTCGTACTGGATAACAGTGAAGATATAAAGTTTAATTTTCCGGAAACTTCTCCTAATTACAATCCTATTTATGCGGAAACTATTGCCAACGGAAATTACTTTGTCGTAGAAGAAACCATTGTGAATACTATGAATCAGTTGAGTGATCCAAGACGGGCTGTTTATTTTACTCCCATTGACGGGACTTATATCGGAGGTATATTGGGGCTTCAAAATTCCTATTCTAAGTTTTCACATGTAGGAAACGATTTACTGAGCCCTACTCTTCCGGCTTATTTATTCGATTCTTCCGAAATTAATTTTTATCTGGCAGAGGCCGCCGTCCGAGGTTATTCCGTTGGACAAACCCCGGGATATTACTATAATAAAGCTATCTCAGAATCTTTCAAACAATGGGGATTAAGTGATGCTGAAGCTTCTGCTTATATCTCAACCGTTCCTTTCTCATCTGGTGCATGGAAAGAAAGAATTGGGGAACAAGCCTGGATTGCCCTGTTTAACCGTGGATTTGAATCCTGGAACTTCTGGAGAAGACTGGATTATCCGGTGCTTACTGCTCCTTATGCTGTTGATGCTGCAGACAAAAAGGTTCCTCTGAGGCTGACCTACCCTATTAATGAGCAGACCGTAAACGGTGCTAACTGGATGAAAGCTTCCCAAGCTATAGGAGGGGATAAATTAACCACCCGGGTATTCTGGGATATAAATTAGATAGTAAAATTTCATAAATAAAACTTATAACAAAAGTAATCTCGTAATCCCATTTAATTTTATCCTGCTATAATAAACACATCTTATATTTTCTTCTTGTGTTTTTATCAGCTGCCGATCACTTTTAACCATAAAACAGGCCATGAATAAAACCCATAAAATAGTACTGTTTCTATTTTTTATAG
>JAVBRH010000072.1:0-30114 GCA_031548225.1 Apibacter sp. | reverse complement strand
AAAGAGGAATAAATCGCGTCTGCCTTTTTAAAGTTTTTGTCTATTCCGGACAATGAAACAGATAAATCCTGGGTAATAAATACAGTATCCTCAGGAAGATAATCTAAAAAACATATCCGGGTGGTTTCCTGTCCCGGATTATCAATATTCGGAACAATTTGAAATTCCTGTACCTTTTCTTCAGAAAGCTGAGTTTCAATATTGAATTTCCGAATCGTTTCGACCTCATCACCAAAAAACCCAATGCGGTAAGGCTGTTCACCAGAATAAGAAAATACATCTAAAATTCCCCCGCGAAGAGAAAATTCTCCCGGCTGGGTAACAAAATCCGTTCTGTGAAACTGAAAATTGAATAATACTTCATTCAAAAAATCCGAATCCAGTTTATCTCCCGTTTTTACATTCAGACTGATACTTTCCAGGTCAGACTTACCTATCACTTTCTCGGAAAGAGCATCGGCATAGGAAATAATGAAACCGGGAGCCGATTTCCCCAAAATAGTATTGATAACTTCTGTCCGTAATACTACATTGGCATTTTGTATATCTTCCACCTGATAGGGCATAAGATGAGACGTTGGATAAAACAACACTTTTTCTTTTCCAAAAATATCTTCTATTTCATTTAAGGCATAGGCGGCTTCCTCTTTATCAGCAAAAAAGAGAAAAACAGGTTTTATATATTCGGAATAAATAAAGCTGCTAAATAAACTGATATAAGAACCGGCAGCTCCCTGTACGGATAATTTTAACGGCTCATTATTTAGTATAGGGGTATAAACTTCCTCACCCAAAATACTTTTTTTCAGGTGTGAAAACAGAGAAGAAACCATAAGATTTGTTTTCAAAACTTTGCAAAGGTAAGAAATTCAACATTACCCCCAAACTGTTTAGATCTAGCCTGTATTCCTTCCTTTAAAAAAGAAAATAATTTTTAGAAGCTTGTTCAAAAAATTGTTTGGCAGAAAATTTGAGATATAAAAAAACAGGATAAGTTGATTAAGATAACAGAAATGATAATAATATACCTTCCTTTTATTTTTCGGGGAAATTTTCAGGGAATGGCTGTTTTTCCTTTTGTTTTTATTCGTTATAAATCTATGAAGCGGGACAAAAGGTTGATCAATCACGAAAAAATTCATTTAAGACAACAGATAGAGCTATTGTGGATATTCTTTTTTTTATTATACATTTCAGAATATCTGTTCAAATGGGTAAAATATGGGAATGCTCATCAGGCTTACAAAAATATCAGCTTTGAAAGAGAAGCGTATAATAATGAACATAATTTGAATTATTTGAAAAAGAAAAAATTTTGGAGTTTCACACGATATCTTACCAAATAAAAAAGACACTCAAATGAGTGTCTTTTTATGAATATACATGCTTTTAATATTACTTGTAAAGAAGTGCATAGGTAGAGGCCTTTAAATAATACGGAACAATACCTAAAACATGATCGCCCACTACCGGATAAAATGTTACATTTCCTGTTTTATTTTGTTCTTCTGAGAAATCTTTAGCGTTTTGATAATACACAGACACATCTCCCGTTCCATGTGTCATTATAAATCTACACTTGTTTTTCCAGGTCTTTATACTATTCTCGTCAAGTATTCTGTTTATATAGGATATGCTGGGATCCGTATCCAAATGTTTAATAAACTTCTCTGTATATAAATTGGCCGGATTATGTGGGAATTTTTCATTGATATCCTTATAAGTTCCGTCATAATAGGTTTTTGACTGGCTGGCATACGGTTCTTTCAGAAAATCATTAACATTTATCTGAGGATAGGCATTTTCCTTATACCCCCAAAGTCCGTAAGCTAAAAAATAAGTATGCTGAGTATAATTGGAATATCTTACCCCATCTGCAATCTGCTTTAAGTTGCAGGGAGTCCCTCCGGTAACCAACAACCTGACAGAATATCCATAAGACGGATTCGTCTCTATTGCCCTTGCCAATGAAGCAGCAACATAGCCTCCTTGTGAATATCCCGTAATTATCAATTCCTTCTTGTATCTGTATCCGTTTGCTGAAAGGGTGGATTGACTGGCCTGTAATAAATCCAGAATAGATTTCACCATTGCTTTAGAATCAAGATAGGGATGAAAACATTGTTTATAAGAATCTCCAAAACCAAGATAATCAGGAATGAATACGATAAATCCTGACTGAGCCTGCAAAGTCCAGAAATATAAATAATTAAGATTCCACTCTTCCGTAATTAATGAAATCCTTCTAAAAGCATTAGACGGAGCAAGATCGTTGTAAGTGTAAGTAGGGGGTGGAGCAACAACGATACGGTAATTGATAAGGCTGGTGAAAATAGTTTTCTTAGGTACCAATAAAATTCCTGAAGCATCTACATAACTCCCTGATCGGTCAGGATGCGGAGTTCTACATGACACCTTAATTGCCTGGACATAAGGATTATTAGTAATAAGGCGTTGGGATGAATCATACGTTGCTGTATCTTTTTCTATGGTAATGTGTGAAACATCTATCCCCGACTTTTGCAGTTGAAGTTTCATGGATTCCAAATCCTGATAAGTAAACGACGCAACTTCTTCTGTCTTAAAATCAGTACGGGTATCGGCAGTATCTAATGAATACGAATCTTCATTACTACAAGATTGTATAAAAAATAATGAGCCTGCTAAAAATACAAGCATCCATTGGTGAAAAATTTTTCTCATAATTTTTGATCAGTTTTTTTAGATTAGTAATTAATTTTTTATTAGCTAAGAATAAAAATATCACTTTAGTATTTTAATTATATATTCAATTTTTGATTGTATTAATTGAAATGAAGAAATATGGATATGTTTTATATTATTATTAACATAAATTAACAATGTGAAATGTGGAAGCATACCACAAAAAATAATCCTGAAACATGCATAAACAATTTATGAAGATAGATGAACAAAAACTCAAATAATCAATTCCTGTTGAAGCTTTGGCTTAAAAATAGTTTATTTTAGTTTAAATTCTAATGTGGCATAATTATGAAAAAAATTTGTTTTGTTGCAGCATTTATGCTGGCCGGGTCCATTCTTTGTTTTGCACAATCTTTTGTGGGAAAATGGAAAACTATTGATGATGAAACAGGAAAACCTAAAGCAGTAATAGAGATTTACCAGAAAGGAAATAAGTATTACGGGAAAATTGTTGAAATGTTGGTTAAACCAACCAATAATAATTGTGTAAAGTGTACAGACGACCGTAAAAACAAACCGATTGTAGGGTTGGAAGTATTACGAAACATGGAATTGGACGGAAGTGAACTGAGCGGTGGAACAATTTTAGATCCTGCGAAAGGAAAAGAATACAAATGTACCATCACCTTTGAAAATAAAGACAAATTAAAAGTACGGGGGTATATCGGATTTTCCATGATTGGAAGAAATCAATATTGGGAACGCAAGAAATAACTTTTTAAAAATTAATTTTTAATTTTTATTTCTCCTGTATTGAGAATTTCCAGTTTTCCTGCCGGGAAGTCTTCTTTTGTCAGGGCCTGAATGTATTTTAGTGCATTGTTTTCCGAATCCAGTTTGGGGCCATATCCTATATCTTCAAACTGATACGTCGAGATAATTTTTCCGGAAATAAAATTTCCTTTGGAATCAACTTTTATTTTTAAAACAGGGGCCTTTCCATTGGCTCCTTTTAAATTAAAATTTCCGTAAGTGGCGAAATTCCCAAGGCTGTAAGCTATGAATTTATTCTTATATAATTCAATGGCACGGGATACATGAGGCCCGCTTCCGAATACAACATCTGCTCCGGCATCAATACAGGTATGAGCAAATTCTTCTACATTTCCCCGGTCTTCTCCCACAAAAACCTCTTTCTTATGCGGAACATGCTGATAGGTCGCTCCTTCAGCTCCACCATGAAACATAACAATAACAATATCTACCTTGGATCTGACTTCTCTTATGATCCGTTTAATATCAGAATACTCTTTAACACTTACTAAACCAGGGTTATGTCCAGCTCCGATAAAAGCATACTTAACCCCATTCTTTTCTTTGAGAACATATTCACACTGTCCCAAAATTCCTGCATAGCTAATCTTTAAACTATCCAGATTCTTCTGAGTGGCATTTCGCCCGAAAACACCAAAATCACCACTATGATTATTTGCAATACTAAGGAAATCAAAACCTGCTTTCTTCAAGTATTCCCCATACGAAAAAGGAGTTCTGAAAACAAAACAAATAGCAGGATTAGTACATTGTTTAGGAGTTCCTCCCGAATCAAATAAAGTCCCTTCCAGGTTTCCCAGTAATATATCTGAGTTTTCTTTAAGAACAGGTGTTATTTCTTCCAAAATGTTTTCTCCCGGAAGACCGGAAGGTGAAGGATAATTACTTCCCAGCATAATATCCCCTACCGCAGTAATAATCAAACTGTCAGGAACAGTTCTTGACAAACTGTCTTTATTGGATACCGTTTTTTTAGGTGGTGTTTCGGTTTTTCCGCTGCACGAAACCATCAATGAGAAGAATACGAAAATAAAGAACAATGACCTCATATCAGAAAATTATAAGGTGAAAAATAAAAATGAATTAAAAACAATACAACGTATTACATACGATCTCCGTCATATCCTTTGTCTTTCTGGCCGAAATTGACGATTCTTTTGCACCAGTATAAAAAGGCTAAAAAACCGATAGCAACATAAATCCAATCCACATAATGCCCGATTATTGGTAATATTTTATATGACCAGGTAAATAAATTTCCGATGCCAATAATAAAATCTGTCATGACTAAATATTTTTATTTTTACTTTTGCAACAAATATATAAAAAAATGCACTCAAATTCTCCTTTTAAAAAGTATTTTTTTTCTACTTTGAGTTTATTCCTCATATTCTTAGGAGTATTTCTGTATTTTTTTTATTCTCAAAAAGATAAAGTCGGGTTTTGGGAGATTTTAGTCCTTACTTCGATCTCCTTTTTTTTAAATATATTTACCATTATAAACTTAAAGTTTAAGAAAAAAAGAAAGCCCTGGGCTTTAATTATTTACGCTGTTTTATTTATCTCTTCTTTACAGGAATTTTTTGTTTTGGATATAGGAATTGCTTACCTCTTCCTTTCCATGGTCTTATTACTGCTTCTGGATATCTCTCCCATGTCATCGTCTTTCAAGTACTTTAATATTGGTATGCTGACCACGATTGCCAGTTTTTTCTATTTTCCCATAGGAATTATGATTCTTTTATTTTTGTTGGTTACCGTACTGCATTACGATGAAAAAATAAATATTTCCCAATATCTGGCAGGAATATTGGTCACCATCATACTGGTGCTGGAAATCACCTATCTGACCGATAATTTTCCTTATCTCATGAAATGGACAGAGAATCTAAGTATTCCTAAATTTCATTTTGAATACCAGATACCCATCTTGATCATTCTGATTTTTATTTTGGTCTATGGCTGGATAAACCAATACTCCAACAGTAATATTTCAGATGATGTGGAAATTTCCAGCAAACACTCCATTATGGTGCTTTACTTACTTTTCTGGATTATCATTTACGCATTTTTTATGGGAAATAATTATGAATTATTAGTCTTTGTTAGCCTGCCCGTAAGCATTATTATTTCCAGAAGTATTTAAACTCATGAACAAGTTAATAATTCTGGCATTTTTTTTATTGGTAAGCTGTAACTACAACCGCCTGAAAGAGCCAGATTCGAAACGGACCGAATCCATATCTCAGACATTTCCCAAACAAACAGGTTATTATGTTAATGATTACGAAAATGTTTTAACTGAAAAACAAAAAAAGGAACTGAATGATACTCTGCAAAAATTTGATATTAAAACAAACGTTCAAATTCTTATCCTCTCCGTTCCCACCATTAAACCCTATACTGACATCCACAAATATTCCGTAGATTTAGGAAACAACTGGAATTTAGCTCAAAAAAGCATACTGATTGTTCTAAGTAAGCAAAACAGGAACATTGCAATAGCAACAACTGTAATTGCAGAAAAAATACTGACCGATTCCCTATGCAAATCCATAATAGATTACGATATTGTTCCGGAATTAAAAAAAGACAATTACTACAAGGGACTGGAAAAAGGTGCTTTTTCAATTATGAATCATTTTAAAAAGCCTTACTAAGCCGGAAATATCTCTAATTCAAAAATTTTTCCGAAATACAAGAAATATATCGCTCTTTTAATCTCTCTTTAAAAACCATTATAGCAAAGACAACAGGAATAATTCCGTTTAAAAATTAAAATATCAACATAAATCGTATTTTTGCATTTTAAAATTATCTCAAACAGAAAAATGGAGAACACCCCTGATAAGGATACCGGGAAAAAGCAAAAAAGACTAGTCACAAAAACCATCTTCGGATTGTTCTTACTAGCCTTGTCCGTCATTTTACTTATATCCTTCATTTCTTTTTATTTTAACTGGAAAGAAGACCAAAGCCAGCTATCTTCCTTTTTAGATAAAAATATAACTGTACAAAACGGAATCGGAAAAATCGGAGCCTGGTTAGGGCAGATCTTTATCTTTAACGGAATTGGAGCTGTTGCCTTTTTTATTCCCTTCTTCCTGTTTATCCTGTCTTTTAAGATTTTATTCGGGAAAGAAATTTTAAAACTATGGAAACTCCTCTCTCATGGGATTTTCTTTATTATATGGCTACCCATTTTCTTTGCTATGGTTTTCGGTTCCAAATGGCTTCTTTCCGGATTAATCGGATATGAAGTATATGATTACCTTAAAACTCTGTTGGGAACTGTCGGTACCGGAATCCTCCTGTTCCTTGCCATAGCCGTTTATTTTATCCTGGAATTTAACCTGAGTGTGGATAAAGTGAAAGATAAATTCTCTTCTCTGAAACCGGATGTGAAGGAAAAGAATAACATTGAACCGAAAGAGGAAGAAGAAAAAGAATCTCTGGAAGAAAAAACAACACACGAAAAAGTCAAGGATTTCAGAAGTGTAAAAACCGATGAAGCCTTGCTATCCAAACTAAAAGAAGAAAACCTTCCGGAGGAAAATCCTTCCATAATTTCAACTCTGGAACCCAAAATTTCAGAAACTCCGGGAAATGTCCATATCCACCAGCCCGCTGAATTTGAAATTGATATTCCGGCGGAAGAAGAAACAGTAGACGAACTGTCTTTTACCATTGAAGAAGCAAAAAAAGAAGAAACTCTTACTCAGGAAGAAATAAAAGAAAATAGCGTCAGTGAGTTTGGTCCTTACGATCCGAAATTAGATTTACCCAGATACAAATATCCTACCCTGGATTTACTGAAATCTTACAACTCCGTTGATTCCATTACCATCAACAATGAAGAACTGGAAGAAAATAAAAATAAAATCGTTACCACTCTGGCAAATTACGGAATCAGCATTGCCAGCATAAAAGCCACTATCGGCCCAACGGTAACCTTATATGAAATTATTCCCGAAGCAGGAGTCCGGATTTCCAAAATTAAAAATCTGGAAGACGATATTGCCTTAAGTTTATCTGCATTAGGTATTCGTATTATCGCTCCTATCCCCGGAAGGGGTACTATCGGAATTGAAGTTCCCAATAGCAACCCTACCATGGTTTCCATGCGTTCGGTTATTGCCTCCCAAAAATTTCAGAAAGCAGAAATGGAACTACCCATTGTTTTCGGAAAAACCATTTCCAATGAAACTTTTGTAACCGATTTGGTAAAAATGCCTCATATGCTGATGGCCGGAGCTACCGGACAGGGGAAATCCGTAGGTCTTAATGCCATTGTTACTTCCCTTTTATATAAAAAACATCCGAGTGAGTTAAAGTTTGTTTTTGTCGACCCTAAAAAGGTAGAGTTGACTTTATACAATAAAATAGAACGGCACTTTTTAGCCAAACTACCGGATACGGAAGAAGCCATCATTACTGATACCACAAAGGTAATTAACACTCTCAATTCTCTTTGTGTAGAAATGGACAACCGGTATAAGTTGCTTCAATCCGCCTACGTTCGTACCATTAAAGAATACAATCAAAAATTCAAAGAACGAAAATTAAACCCGGAAAAAGGCCATCGGTTTTTACCTTATATCGTACTCGTTATAGACGAATTTGCCGATCTGATTATGACTGCCGGAAAGGAGGTGGAACTCCCTATTGCCCGGCTGGCACAGTTGGCACGAGCTATAGGAATACACCTCATCATTGCTACCCAGCGTCCTTCCGTGAATGTAATTACCGGTATGATAAAAGCAAACTTCCCGGCAAGAGTTGCCTTCAGGGTAACTTCCAAAATAGATTCCCGCACCATTCTGGATGGAAACGGAGCAGATCAGCTAATAGGAAAAGGAGATATGCTTTTTACTACCGGAAATGAATTGATCCGTATGCAATGTGCTTTCGTTGATACCCCTGAAGTGGACAAAATAACCGAATATATCGGCTCACAACAAGGCTATCCGGATGCTTATCTGCTACCTGAATTTTATGCAGAAAACTCATCTGGAAACGGAAGTGAAGGGTTAGATGCCAAAAAAGACGAACTGTTCAATGATGCAGCACGGTTCATTGTTACAGCCCAACAGGGATCTACCTCCCTCATCCAAAGAAAACTCGCTTTAGGATATAACCGGGCCGGAAGAATTATGGATCAACTGGAAGCCGCCGGAATTGTAGGTCCTTTTGAAGGAAGCAAAGCCCGGAAAGTTTTAATTACCGATTTAATTAGTTTGGAACAATTATTGAAAACCTTATAAACAAAATAATTTCTTTAATTTAGAAACATGAAAAAAATAATCACTCTTATATTAGTTGGGGTCTCTCTATTTTCATGGGCTCAAAAAGTCGACGCCAATGCAAAAAAATTACTGGATACTGCCAGTGAAAAACTCAGCAAAAATTCCACTTTCTACATAAAATTCAATTACCTGTATTCCGTTCCCGGACAAAAAAGTACAGTAGAAACCGGGCAGATATATGCCGCAGGGGAAAAATATCATCTGATACTTCCCGCTGTTACCCAGATATATGACGGAAGCAAGATATATACCATTTCCAAAGACGACAAAGAGATCACCTCTTCCAATAAAGAGGATGGAGAAAGCCTTTCCCCTACCACGATTTTAAATCTTTATAAAAAAGGATTTGACATTTCTTCGGAAGGAACCACCACCATAAACGATAAAAAATGCTCTGTCGTTAAACTGGTACCGACTGACAATAAAAAATCAAAATCCATTATCCTGGCTATATCGGATAATAAACTGGTACGGGTTTCCGAAAATTACAATGATGGAAGTTCCCTCATCCTGACTATTGTCGATTTTAAAGAAAACTTAATTGTTAATAAATCTTTACTTACCTTTGATAAAAATAATTACAAGGATTACACACTCACAGAGTTATAATAAAAGATGATAAAAAAATTAGACTGGTATATTATCCGGACTTTTTTCGGTCCCTTTTTATTTATATTCAGTGTTCTAATGTTCATCTTTGTAGTTCAGTTTGCTTTTACCCAAATGGATAAATTCATAGGAAAAGGGCTGAACCTGTGGGATATAACAAAACTGCTTTATTATTTAGGATTAGACGTAATACGTTTAGTGCTTCCCCTTACCATTCTCCTTTCTTCCATTATGACTTTTGGCGGATTTGGAGAAAGATACGAACTGGCAGCCATGAAATCTGCCGGAATTTCCTTAGCCCGCATTATGTATCCCCTTTTCGGATTTGTAGTTCTCATGGCGGTATGGCTGTTTTATTTTTGCAACACCACCCTGCCGGAAAACCAGAGAAGGGCGAGGAATATGCTGATAAATATAGCACAGACAAGACCTGCCCTGAACTTTGAGGAAGGCCGGTTCATCAAGGAAATGAATCCTTTCAGCATTAAAATCGGTAAAAAAGGAGGGGAAAATGACAGTGAATGGAATCAGGTTTTTATCCATAAAAACGCTTCCCCATTTGAAGATCAGCAAACCATAATCGCAGAAAAAGGCGTGATTGTTTCCAAAGATAATTACTACCTCAAACTGGAATTATACAACGGTTACATTTATCAGGATCAGATAAAAGGAAAGAACCAGGAAGAATTGCAGAGACAGCCTGCCAATGATATAAAATTTGACACTCTGACTCAATATTTTGATATTTCCGACTTAATTAAAAAATCACTGGACAGGGAATCCGGAGGAGATAATTTCAGATATAAATCATTTTCCCAGTTAAATCCTTACATAGATTCTATAAAAACGGCGAATACCTTGTATTACAAAGGAGTATCGGACAATGGAGTAACCACCTTATTAGGAAATACCTTACCTCTGGATTCTTTAAACTACGAAGATTATGAAGAAAAATATCCCTACAACTGGTCTGACCAGAATGAAGATACCCGGTTTCAATTAGTCCGTTCAGCCATCAATCAGATAGAAACAGCCAAGAATGAATTAGGAGCAAGAACTCCCGAAATAAAAGCCGTAGGAAAATTCATATCCAAAATGATTATCTGGCAGCATAAAAATATGATCTCTTACTCCGTAACCTGTATTGTCTTTTTCCTGATCGGAGCCCCTTTAGGTTCCATTATCCGGAAAGGAGGAGTCGGTATGCCTGTGGTTGTCGCCATTATCATATTCATCATATTTTATGTTTTAGGATTATACATGGAAAACCTGGCGAAAAATCAGGTGGTTAATGCGTATTGGGCTTCCTGGATTCCCAACGCCATATTCCTTCCCTTAGGCATATTTTTAACTCTGAAATCCATGAGAGATTCCGAACTCTTCAATATTGACAAATACCTGGAACCTATTCAGAAATTTTTTAGTAAATTTAAAAAGAAAAGAAACACCGAACATAGCAGATACCAATGATTACTACACATTTAAAAATAAACACTATTCCTGAAGCTCTGGAAGATCTGAGACAAGGAAAAGTCATCATAGTAGTTGACGATGAAAACAGGGAAAATGAAGGGGATTTCATTGCAGCCGCTTCCACCATGACATCGGAGACTATCAATTTTATGACTATGTACGGACGGGGTCTCGTCTGTACCCCAATTACTCCCAAGCGGGCAGAAGAACTGGATCTGCAATTTATGGTAGGTAAAAATACCGATCCGAAACAAACTGCCTTTACCGTTTCCATAGACTTACTGGGGCATGGAGTAACTACAGGTATTTCCGCTTCAGACCGGGCTAAAACGGTTCGGGCTTTAGTAGATGAAAATACGGAGCCTAAAGACTTTGCCCGGCCGGGACATATTTTTCCTCTGATCGCCAAAAAAGGAGGAGTGCTGAAAAGAGCCGGACATACCGAAGCTACCGTAGACCTATTACAGTTAGCAGGATTGCCTTCCTCAGGGGTTTTAGTGGAAATCATGAACGAGGACGGATCTATGGCACGCCTGCCTCAATTAGTAGAAGTTGCCGGAAAGTTCAATCTAAAGATCATTACCATTGAAGATCTGATTGCCTACCGCCTTAAATACGACTCTTTAATTGAAAAAATAGACGATTGCAGCCTGTCCACTCATTATGGAGAATTCCGGTTTGTTACCTATAAAGACAAAGCTGATGAGCAAATCCATTTTGCCCTGGTAAAAGGAAAAATAGAAGAAGAGGATGTTATTCCGGTTAGAGTAAAGGCTCTCAATGCTTATGCCGACCTATTTAAAGATTTGACTAAAGGAGAAGGTAATGTTCTCGACCGGACAATGAAACTTATTAATGATGAGGGAAAAGGGGCTATTATATTTATCAACAATCCTTACAACCAGCATACAGATGCGTATCTGGAAGAAATAAAAGAATATATTTCCGGAAAGACATCTCAATTGGACATCAATGCCGATGAAAGAAATCTGGGAATCGGATCTCAAATCATCAAGGACTTAGGAATAAAGAAGATTAAAGTACTTACACAAAACCCCGGAAAAAACCTGTCTCTGAGCAGTGGCTATGGAGTTGAAATTGTAGATGAAATAAAGATATAAAATTATAGATTGACGAATTACGATTGATGATTTGATTTTCTAACTTTTCATTTTGTTTGGTCTGCTTTTTGCCCATATTAAAGTATGATTAGGTTTTGTCTTCTCTTAAGTTAGATTGGACATGAGAGAGGTATGGGCTTTTTATTAAGGTATATACAATTGTAATTCGTCAATCTAAAATCTAAAATTCTCTTTGTACTTTTCACTACTTTATATACAACAAAATAAAACTATAATTGGGATCAGATTTAGGAATTACACTTAACGGAGCTTCCCCCGACTTCCTTGCTTCCATAATTTTACTTTTATATTTTCTCAAATAAATCTGGTTTTGAAGCTCGTTCTCTGTAGCTGTTTCCAAACTGATTTTATGTACTTTACTCACATTGAGATCAAAGTTCTTTAAAATCATTTCCGTCTTTTCGGGAGTAATTCCATATACATTCCGTATCTGATCCTGAGAAACAAATCCGCCCAAACCCTTTCTAAAACCGATTAGTTTTCCTGCAACTTCAGGATCATCAATAACTGCCACCACATCCTGAAAAGAGGCCGAGTTTAATTCCTTCTTCCCTGCCGGAACTACTGAAAGCGGCTTACTGCTTTCTTCAAATGATGCTTTTTCCGGTAACTGGATAAACGGTGCCAACTCTGCATATTTCTCCCCTGAAATTACGAAACATTTCTTTAATTGTTCTTTCGAAACAAACTTACCCCCTACAATGCCTTTATACTTTAAAATCACCTCTGCCTGTTTCTCTGAAAACCCTATGCTTTTCCAATTTTCAACAGAATAAACATTCTGATCGAATTTTTTCAGTTGATATTTTTTATCTAATGAAACAAAAGCTTTGGAATGAGAATCCGTACTTGTTTCCGGTAAAAGAAGAAACGGGGAAAGTTCCTGATACTTTTCCTCTGAAACCACAAAGCAGTTCTTGATCTGTTCCCTGGAAGTAAACTTTCCTCCCAGCATATCCTTATACTTTAAAATCACTGCTGCCTGTTTCTCCGAAAATCCCAGTTTTTTCCAATCTTCCTGAGTATAGTCATTCGGATTAAAAGACTCCAAATTACTATTTTGAAACTTATTTTTTTGAGAATTGACAGCAATTACCTCCTCCTGAACGGAAACGGGAAGCTTTTCTTCCTTCACTCCAAAATCAAATAAAGATTCTTTATGGATAAATACTTCTGCAAGCAGAATTATTCCTAACAGGAACAGAACTCCTATCCGCTGTTCCCTTATCATTTTAAGCCTGAAATTCATACTGTTTTTTACACAAATAAAGACAACATATCATTTTACAAATATATTTATCTTATCTGATTATTAGCAAAAATAGAGAGAACATTATTATATTTATATTCTCATCCAAAGAATTAACATGAAGTACGTTGTAATTACAGGCGCTTCTAGCGGTATCGGTAAAGAGTTTGCTTATTTTTATGCTTCAAAAGGAAAAAACCTCATCCTCATAGCAAGGCGGACAGAACTTCTGAATCAGATTAAAACTGACCTTATTTCCCGATATTCCGTTAAGATAGAAACAATAAGTCTGGACATAACCCAGACAGAGAATATAGAAACCCTGATAAAATGGATAAAAGACAACTCCTTTCAACCGGAAATCCTTATTAATAATGCGGGAGTCTGTGAAGCCGGAGAATTTGCTTCCCTGGAAAAAGAGAAAATCTACAACACCCTTAATCTGAATATACAGGCCCTTGTTCTTTTATGCAGGGAATTTATCCCCATTTTTAAAGAAAACAAATCCGGAAAAATCCTTAACATAGCTTCCATAGCCGCATTTATGCCTGGCCCGGATTATGCCTTATATTTTGCTTCCAAAGCCTTCGTACTGAACTTTACAGAAGCATTACATGAAGAGTGTAAACCATACAACATCTCCGTTTCTGCCCTATGCCCGGGATTTGTCCATACCGAAATGCTGGATCAATTCCCTTATATGGGAATGAATATCGCCGATCCTAAAGAAATCGTCCTGTTGGGAGAAAAATTATTACAAAAAAACAAGACCATAGGAATCAACGGAATAAGTAATCAACTCCTGATTTTTTTAGTGAAATTACTACCCAGAACACTCATACGAAAAGTAATGAACTATTTAATGGCTAAAGGTAGAAAAGACATGACAACCTAACGACAATTTATCTCCTCCAATAAAACACATCAAATAAACAATAAACCCCGCTGTACCACCACGTAAACTTATCAAAAAAATCATGAACATTAAAAATAAATTCGTAACTTTGCATTAGAAAAAAGTTATTTTTATAAATTAAATAGATTTTAAATTTGAAAAATCTTAGTTTATTTTTAAGCAACAATCCATTACATATGTGTAATGTAACTGCCGTTTCTTACCTCAGACATGTAAGGAAGGAGAGGCAGGTTAGGTTTTGATTCCATAATTTTTCACCAAAAAATTACAAAGCCGCCACTTCCGTATATTTACAGTAATTCCGCTGTACAAGTTTAATCACACATTTAAATTTTATTATTTAATTATTGTCAGGAAAATGAATATCCAGATTGTTGTTGCAAACAAAGAACATTATAAATACGCTGAGGAAATATGCGAAACCATATATCAGTCAGCTATCGTCAGAGGTACGGGAATAGCAAAAAGAACCCCTGACTACATCCAGAAAAAAATGGATCAGGAGCAGGCGATAATTGCCCTGGACGGAGATAAATTTGCCGGATTTTGCTACATAGAAAAGTGGCAGAATGGAGAATTTGTTGTTCATTCCGGTCTGATTGTTCATCCGGACTATCGAAGCGTCGGACTGGCTAAAAAAATCAAACGGTTTGTTTTCGATTATACCCGGAAAAAATTCCCGGATTCAAAAATATTCGGTATCACTACCGGACTGGCTGTAATGAAGATTAATTCCGAGTTAGGATATAAACCGGTTACCTTTTCCGAACTAACAGATGATCCTGAATTTTGGAACGGATGTAAAACCTGTACCAATTTCAGTATCCTTCAAAGTAAGGACAATAAAATGTGTTTATGTACCGGAATGCTTTTCGATCCTAAAGAAAAAAAGGCAGAGATTAATGGAACAGAAAAAAATACTTTTGACAAAAAAGTAATCATGCACCTGAAAAAAATCAAACAGGCTCTCCTTCTTAAACCCAAAAACAATACCCAAAATTCCAATAAAAAAGTCAAAACTTCTTAAAATTACGTAGATGAAAAAAGTAGCATTAGCTTATAGTGGAGGATTAGATACCTCCTTTTGTTTAAAATACTTACAAGAAAAAGGATACGAAGTATATACCATTCTGGTAAATACCGGAGGTTTTGACAAGGAAGAACTCGCTGCCATTGAAAAAAGAGCTTATGAATTAGGAAGTAAAGAGCACGTAAATCTGGATATTATAGACCTGTATTACGAAAAGGCAGTGAAATATCTGATTTTTGGAAACGTATTGAAAAACAATACCTATCCCCTGTCTGTAAGTGCAGAACGGGTATTTCAGGCCATTGAAGCAGTAAAATACGCAAAAAAAATAGGCGCAGAAGCCATTGCTCACGGAAGCACCGGAGCAGGAAACGATCAGATCCGTTTTGACCTGATTTTCCAGACCATTGCCCCGCAAATGGAGATTATTACCCCTATACGGGATTTAAAACTTTCCCGGCAGGAAGAAGTAGAATATCTGCAAAAAAACGGAGTACATTACTCATGGGAAAAAGCTCAATATTCCATAAACAAAGGGATTTGGGGAACCAGCGTAGGGGGAAAAGAAACCCTTACCTCTCATCAGTCACTCCCGGAAAACGCTTATCCTTCCCAACTGCAAAAAAACGGGGAAGAAAAAGTAGTTCTTACCTTCGAAAAAGGAGAATTGACCGCTGTTAATGGAAAAGCTGATAAACCTTCTGCAAACATCGTACAACTGGAAAAATTAGCCAATGCCTATGCCATAGGAAGAGATACCCATGTAGGAGATACTATCATTGGAATAAAAGGACGGGTAGGATTTGAAGCTGCGGCTCCTCTGATTATTATCAAAGCTCATCACTTACTGGAAAAACACGTGTTAACCAAGTGGCAGCAATACTGGAAAGAACAACCCGGAAACTGGTATGGAATGTTGTTCCATGAAGGACAATATCTGGATCCGGTTATGAGAAATATCGAAACCTTCCTGACCGATACCCAGTCCAATGTAAGCGGTACGGTAATCGTGAAGTTAAAACCGTATCATTTTATTCTTGAAGGAATTGAATCTCCATACGATTTGATGAACACCAAATTCGGACAATACGGGGAAATGAACAATGCCTGGACTTCCGATGATGCCAAAGGCTTCATCAAAATATTAGGAAATGCACAGGCCATTTACTCACAGGTAAACAACATCAACTATGATTAAGGCAGGAATAGTCGGCGGATCAGGATATACTTCCGGAGAATTACTACGAATTTTAATTCATCACCCGAAAGTAAAAATTGACTTTATCTATAGTACAACCAATGCAGGAAAGCCGATCCATACTGCTCATGAAGACCTGATAGGAGAGACGGACTTATACTTTACCGATACCGTAAATCCCGAAGCAGAAGTAGTTTTTCTTTGTTTAGGACACGGAAACTCAAAGAAATTCCTGGAAGAAAATAAATTCAGTTCTCAAACACGGATCATAGACTTGAGTAATGACTTCCGCCTGAAACCGGATTCCGTTTTCGGAGATATGACTTTTGTATATGGGTTACCCGAGTTGCAGAAAGAAGCCGTTAAACAAGCTAAACATATAGCCAATCCCGGCTGTTTTGCTACCGCCATTCAACTGGCCTTGTTGCCTCTGGCTAAAAACCATCTGTTAACTCAGGATGTTCATATCAATGCCACTACCGGAAGCACCGGAGCAGGAGTAAAACCCACTGCTACCACCCATTTCAGTTGGAGAAGTGATAATATGTCTCATTACAAAGCCTTCGAACACCAGCATTTGGGAGAAATCCGGCAAAGTCTGGCACAGCTGCAAAACGCCTTTGACAAAGAATTGCTTTTTATCCCTAACCGGGGAGATTTTACCCGGGGAATCTTTATGACGGCTTACACTCCGGTAAACAAAAACCTGGAAGAGATAGTTGCTTTATATCAGGATTTCTATAAAAATCAACCTTTTGTAACTGTAACTACCGAAAACATTAATATGAAGCAGGTAGTTCAGACGAATAAGTGCCTGATCAGTTTACTGAAAAAAGGAAATTATTTACTGGTTACTTCCATCATTGATAATCTGGTAAAGGGAGCTTCCGGACAAGCGGTACAAAATATGAACCTGATATTCGGTTTTGATGAAAAAGAAGGATTGAATTTAAAAGCCTCCGGATTTTAATCTAAAAACCTGTTTTATGTTGCATACGAATTTCATTTTCCAAAAACATTTCCTTACCCAGTTTTATAGGCGGTGATTCTATCCTTTCTTTCAGATATATTTTTTCCTTTTAAAAAAGGAAAAAAATAAACCTTCAATTTTATTTACTTCTTTTTTAGTAAAAGGTAAATATTCACTAATTTTAACAACATCAAAATAAGAAAAAAATGAGTTTATTCGACGTATATCCCCTATATTCCATTACCCCCGAAAAAGCCTTAGGATCCACTGTCTGGGACGACAAAGGAGAAGCCTATCTGGATTTTTACGGAGGTCATGGAGTAATTTCCATTGGACATTCACACCCCGTTTATGTAAAACATCTGACCGAACAAATACAAAAAATCGGATTTTATTCCAATTCCATTATCAATCCCCTGCAACAAAAATTGGGAGAAATCCTTCCTAAAATATCCGGATATCCGGATTACACCCTGTTTATGTGCAACTCAGGAGCAGAAGCCAATGAAAATGCCCTGAAATTAGCCTCTTTTCATACCGGAAAAGCAAAGGTTATCGCCTTCCAAAACAGCTTTCACGGAAGAACTTCCGCTGCCGTTGCAGTAACCGATAATCCGAAAATAGTTGCTCCCCTGAATGCACAACATGAAGTGGTTTTTCTTCCGTTAAACGATATAGAAGCAGTAAAAAAAGAAATAGCCAAAGGCGATGTTTCTTCTGTAATCATTGAAGCCATTCAGGGAGTGGGCGGACTGGATGAAGGAACTGCTCAATTCTTTCAGGAACTGGAAAAAATCTGCAAGGAAAACAAGGTTGTCCTAATCTTAGATGAAATTCAATGCGGATATGGACGATCCGGAAAATTCTTTGCACACCAGTATCACAATATAAAAGCAGACATTATTTCCTTAGCTAAAGGAATGGGGAACGGATTTCCGATAGGCGGCATTCTAATCTCTCCGGAATTCAAACCTTCCTATGGATTGTTGGGAACCACATTCGGAGGAAATCACCTCGCCTGTGCTGCAGCCCTGGCCGTTCTGGAAGTATTTGAAAATGAAAAAATACTGGATAATGTAAACAAACAATATGCCCATTTCGTAGAAAAGTTCAGTAAAATCCCTCAAATCAAGAACATAAAAGGAAAAGGACTGATGCTCGGACTGGAATTTGATTTTGATGTGGCCGACCTGCGTAAAAAACTTATTTACGAAAAGAAAATATTTACCGGAAATGCAAATAATAAGAATCTGCTCCGGGTTCTTCCTCCGTTAACCATTACCGGAGAAGAAATAGACATTCTTTTCGACCAATTAAACTCTTGTTTTGACTAATTCCCGATCTAAATAAAAAACGAATAATGAAAAAATACATTTCTGTTGACGACATAAACAATCTGGATGAATTTTTGCAGCTGGCAAAAAAAATAAAAGCAGAGCCTTTAGCGAATAAATCGGCAGGAAAAGATAAAACCCTCGGATTATTATTCTTCAACCCGAGCCTCAGAACCCGGTTAAGCACCCAGAAAGCAGCCCAGAACTTAGGTATGAACTGTATGGTAATGAATCTGAATACCGAAGGCTGGACACTGGAATTTCAGGAAGGAGTAGTAATGGACGGCTCTCCGTCCGAACACATAAAAGAAGCGGCACAGGTGGTTTCCCAATACTGCGATATTATAGGAATCCGGAGCTTCCCGACCCTTACGGATAAAGAAAAGGATGAAGCTGAAACCGTGATTTCCTCTTTTGTGAAATATGCTTCCGTTCCCGTAATCAGTCTGGAAGGCGCTACGGAACACCCATTGCAGGCTTTGGCAGACGCCCTGACCATAGAGGAATACAAATCCACACCCAAACCAAAGGTAGTATTGAGCTGGGCACCTCATCCCAAAGCCCTGCCTCAATCCGTTCCCAATTCATTTGTGAAAATGATGAAAAAAATGGATGTCGATTTTGTAATTACCCATCCCGAAGGGTATGAACTCAACCCGAAAATTACCGAGGGAGTAAAAATCGAATACAATCAGGAAGAAGCCTTCAAAAATGCCGATTTCATCTATGCAAAGAACTGGAGTAATTACAAGGACTACGGAAAGGTAATAAACAAAGATCCCAACTGGACAATCGGAAAAAGACAAATGGATTTGACTAATAATGCCAAATTCATGCACTGCCTTCCGGTACGAAGAAACATGATTGTTACCGATGAAGTATTAGACAGCGATGCTTCCATTGTGATTCCGGAGGCCAATAACCGTACCTATTCCGCACAGGCCATATTGACAAAAATACTGGAAGGATTGAACTGGACTCAAAAAATGTAATAGTATGGAGGAAGAAGAAATATATGGAATAGATAAAGAGTATGCTCATAAAAGAGCCATAGAACTAATTCCGGAAGATTTTTTCTGGGATTGTACAGATGAATTGGCGCCTTTTGGCTCTGATGAAGGAGATACAGCCCTTTCAGAATTCAGGGAATGGAGAAAAGAAAATCCGGATAAACCCATAATTGAATGTTTAAAATGGACGATTGAAAGTGTTGGAGAAATGAATTTTAAGGATTATAATGATGGGTTGTTGAATGAAGCAAAGATAAAGTCCCAGATGGAAGATGAAGATTTTGATGACCAACAATACATATACACGTTGGATATTTCAGTAATCGCCACCGGCTTTGGTCAACTGGTAGATGAAGGAACAATCGATGAAAAAAATAAACCGATTATTCAATTAGCTATCGAAAGGCAGAAAATTTGGGCTAAACTCGCTACTCATTGGGAATATAAAGAAGAATATATTTCGAATATGAATGTATTGGAAAGAGCTTTGAAAGAGGCTTAATTATTTACTATTTTTGTAGAATATCACGACACACGATATGAAAAAGCCAAAACTCACTATAATAAAAATCGGAGGGAATGTCATTGACAACCCTGAGGCACTGTCTCAATTTCTGGAAGATTTCTCCCGGATAAAAGGAATAAAAATCCTGGTACACGGAGGGGGAAAAGAAGCCACCCGCTTAGCTGAAAAATTAGGAATAGAAAGCACCATGATTGAAGGAAGGCGGGTAACCAGTGAAGAAATGCTGGACATAGCGGTAATGATTTATGCCGGATTATGTAATAAAAAAATTATAGCCCGTTTGCAAAGCCTGGGAACTCAGGCTATAGGTATAACCGGAGCCGACGGAAACAGCATCCGGTCAAAAAAACGAGAAAGCACTCCTGTCGATTACGGATTTGTCGGAGATGTGGTTGAAGTGAACGCCATTTGGGTTAACAACCTGCTGGATACCGGAGCAACCCCTGTTTTCTGTGCCATTACCCACGATAAAAACGGGCAGTTATTGAACACCAATGCAGACACCATTGCACAATCCTTGGCTGTAGGAATGTCCGTACTTTTCGATGTCAACCTGATTTATTGTTTCGAGAAAAAGGGAGTTCTCATGGACATCAATAATGAAGACAGCGTAATAGAAAAACTGACCTATGACTATTACCAACAGCTAAAAGATAAAAATGTGATCCATTCCGGAATGCTTCCCAAACTGGAAAACTGCTTTCACGCCCTTCAGCAGGGAGTAAAAGAGATAAGAATTGCCAACCCTGAGATAATTGCCAATCCTGAAATTTCCCACACCCTTATTTCCATGTAATATGCAGACAATAGCAAAACTCACAGAAAAAGCAATTATTCTACTTCAAAACTTAATAGAAACCCCGTCCTTTTCAGGAGAGGAAGATCATACGGCTTTATTAATTGAAGCCTGGTTTACCCATCATGATATTCCTTTCAAACGGGAGAATAACAATATCTGGGCCTATAATCAGCATTTTGATGAATCCAAACCTACCCTTTTACTAAATTCACATCAGGACACTGTTTTCCCCAATAAAGGATATACTCATGACCCTTTTGAAGCTCTGGAAAAAGACGGAAAAATATACGGATTAGGCTCCAATGATGCCGGAGGCTCTTTAGTGTCCTTATTAGCCGTTTTTACCTATTTCTACCACAGGGAAGACCTGACTTATAATTTAGTTATGGCTGCTACTGCCGAGGAAGAAAACAGCGGAAAAAAAGGATTGAACAGCATTGTTAAACATCTTCCTAAACTGGATTGCGCCATTGTGGGGGAACCTACCCAGATGAATCTGGCTATTGCTGAAAGGGGATTACTTATATTGGACATTATAATTAAGGGGACTGCAAGCCATTCCGCCCATATAAACCCAGACAATGCCATTTATAACGCTTTAGAGACTATTCACTGGTTTAGAGACTACACTTTTGAGAAATCTTCCGAAATGTTAGGCCCGGTAAAAATGACGGTTACCCAGATTAACGCCGGGCAACAGCACAACCTGGTTCCTGATGAGTGTAAACTGGTAGTGGATATCCGGGTAAATGACTGCTATACCAATGAAGAAATCTTTGCCACCATTCAGGAAAAGTTAGCTTCCGATAAAATCATCATTACTCCGCGATCCCTGCATTTAAAGTCCTCTTTCATTTCCAAGGATCATCCGTTGGTTTTGGCAGGAATTGAACTCGGAAGAACCACTTACGGCTCTCCTACCCTTTCCGACCAGGCGGTTTTATACTGCCAGTCCTTGAAAATGGGCCCCGGAGACTCGCTACGGTCCCATACTGCCGATGAATTTATCTATAAAAATGAAATTGAAGAAGCAATTCCTCTATATATTGAATTGCTTAATAAAACTATAATAAAAAAATAATCTGAAAAATGAAACTCTGGGAAAAGGGCATACCTACGGATAAACAGATAGATCGCTTTACGGTTGGAAACGACCGGGAATTGGATACGGTATTAGCCAAATATGATGTTTTGGGCTCCATGGCTCAGGCTAAAATGCTGCATAAAGCAGGTTTACTGACTGAACAGGAAAAAACGGATTTGCTCAATGCTCTGGAGGAAATTTTAAAAGATATAGAAAAAGGAAATTTTCACATCGAAGATGATTTTGAAGATGTGCATTCCAAAGTGGAATTTTTACTGACTGAAAAAATAGGAGATGCCGGTAAAAAAATTCATACGGCACGTTCCCGCAACGATCAGGTTTTGGTGGACATGAGTTTATACCTGAAAGAAGAACTGACCGAAATCAAAACCCAGACTAAGCAGCTTTTTGATTTATTACTGGAATTGGCTGAGAAATATAAAAATACTCTGCTTCCCGGTTATACTCACTTTCAGATTGCCATGCCTTCTTCTTTCGGATTATGGTTTTCCGCCTATGCCGAAAGCCTGATTGATGATGTGATTTTAGTAAATGCCGCCCTGAAAATAGTCGACCAAAATCCGCTGGGCTCTGCCGCCGGATATGGAAGCTCTTTTCTTATCGATCGTACTTTCACTACTAAAGAATTAGGCTTTAAAACTCTAAAATACAACTCCGTATCAGCACAAATGAGCCGGGGAAAATCCGAAAAAAGCACCGCTTTTGCCCTCAGCAGTTTAGCGGGGACTCTTTCCAAGCTTGCTCTGGATGTTACCCTTTATATGAGTCAGAATTTCAATTTCCTTTCTCTTCCCGCTCATCTGACCACAGGATCCAGTATTATGCCTCATAAAAAAAATCCCGATGTATTTGAACTGATTCGGGGGAAATGCAATAAAATACAGGCTTTGCCTTATGAGCTGACACTTATTACCAATAATTTACCCAGCGGATATCACCGGGATTTACAATTGCTAAAAGAGGGGATGATTCCTGCCATTCAGACCATGAAAGCCTGTCTGGATATAGCTCTTTATTCCATTAAAGATATACAGATCAAAGAAAATATTCTGGAAGATAAAAAATACGATTACTTGTTTACCGTAGATGCCGTGAACGAACTGGTAACCCAGGGAATTCCTTTCCGGGATGCCTATAAGATAATCGGAGAACAGGTAGAAAAAGGAACCTTCCAATCCCCTAAAAAAACAACCCATACCCACGAAGGAAGCATTAATAACTTATGCCTGGAAGAAATAAAGAATAAAATGGAATTATTTTACCATTCGTGAATGAAGTTTTCGTTTTATACCTGCCTGTAAATCAATTATTGTAATTGATTTTATTTACTTTATTTGAAAAAACTATGTTATTTTAAATACATGGAATAATTTTTGACTATATTAGCTTAGTGTTAATTTTAAACATTCAAAAATTATGAAACAACTTGGAAAAATTTGCATAGCATTCGCTATCGTGGGTTCATTAACCGTAGGACTATCTTCTTGCAAATCCGGACCTAAAGATTCCGATCTTCAAACTCAGGCACAGACATCTTTACCTGAAGGAATCTCTATTGACGTGAAAAAAGGAGTGGCAACACTTACCGGAGAATTTA
Source organism: Apibacter sp. (assembly GCA_031548225.1). Lineage (GTDB taxonomy): Bacteria > Bacteroidota > Bacteroidia > Flavobacteriales > Weeksellaceae > Apibacter. The sequence goes on along the minus strand of JAVBRH010000072.1, from coordinate 6,349 downwards.
AAGACGATGTAGCCAAACAACAAGCGGAAAATGCAATAAAAGCCATAGCGGGAATAAAATCCGTAGTAGATAATGCGACTGTAAAATCAGTGGAAATTTCTGCAGATGACACATTAAAAGCTAGTGTTACTGAAGCTTTGAAAAGCTTTGCCGGTGTAACTGCTGATATCAAAGACGGAGTGGTTACTTTAAACGGTAACATTAAAAAAGAGGATCTGCCTAAAATAATGCAGGTTGTAAATGCTTTAAATCCTAAAAAAGTAGAAAACAAATTAGTATATTAATATTAATAATAAACAAGTAAACATGGCATTACAAGATAAATACGCAGAATTAATAAACACTGCCAATTCTCTGGGTACTTCCAATCTTTTAGTAAGAGAACAAAACGGTGTTCTTTACATTGACGGAGAAGTTCCTTCCGGATCGGCAAAAGACCAGCTATGGGCTGTTTACGACAAAATTGATCCTGATTTCAGAGCCGGAGATTTGGTTTTGAATATTGATGTATCCCCTAATGCTCCTTCTTCCCAATATCAGGTAACAACTCAAAGTTCAAACCTGAATATCAGAAAAGGACCGGGAACTGATCAGCCTATTATTGGAAAAGCTGCTCACAATTCCACCGTTACTTTTTTAAGTAAATATAACGACGATTGGTATTTAATCCGTTCCGCTGAAGGAGTGGAAGGATATTGTAATACAGGTTATTTGACCGCATTATAATATTTAACTTTAAATAAAGTAAGGGCTTATAAAATTTATAAGCCCTTTTTTGTTTTCATCTTCTGCACCAGTTTAAAAATCTATAAACACATTTTCTAATCCGGCCTCTGAGCAAATGCGCCAATAAGGCAATCCCCCGGCCCCGAAGAGGATAGCCCTCCTTTGGAGGATTGGGAGAATTTTAGCTTTTCCCACAAAATGATTATGCTTTAAAAAGGCTATTTTACGATATATTTTGTTGTTTAAACGATTAAACAAAATTGAGATTCAAAATAAAATTTGCATCATAAAAAAATTATTTTATACATTTGCATCACAAAATTTACAACCATTTAAAATAACGAAGCAATGTTCAAAGTATCAAATCTACAACACATGAATGATTTTCCACGTATTGGGAAAGCATGGCTTCGGGTATTTACTTCAAAATAAATAAACAAAAATGTTTATAAGTAAACCCGAAGCGAAAGTTTCGGGTTTATTTTTTAAATAATCCCACCATTTCAAAATCAAAAAGTATTTAATAGCTGAATAACTTCAAGTTAGAAGTTAGAAAATAGCTAAAAAATCATCAGCTAATGGCTATTAGCTAAAAGCTGTCAGCTTAAAAAATTAAAATTATGGGCAAGTTAAAATTAAAAGGAAAAGATATATTAAAATTAGGATATCCTAATACCAAAATAATTACAACCGCTATCGAAGTAATGCAGAAAAACTTCGATAAAAAGAATAAAGCGTATGTATTAAGTATTTTAAAAGACATTCAGAAAAATCCGCAGGAATACAAAGAAAACCTGATGCTCGGACAGATTGCAGAAGAACTCCTGCAACTAACCAAAGTAGAAAAAAGAATATTGGAAACACAAAGAGCTCCTTATTCCATTTTCGGACAAGAACAGATTGCAGAAGAAGCAGTAAAACAATTTTATACTGCATTGAAACTCCCGGTTTCCATACAAGGAGCTTTAATGCCTGACGGACATGTAGGCTATGGTTTACCTATCGGAGGGGTACTGGCAACTGAAAATGCCGTTATTCCCTACGGAGTGGGAGTCGATATAGGCTGCCGGATGTGTCTGAGTATTCTGGACATTCCTGTTTCCTATCTGGAAGGGGCTAAAGATAAATATCTGAATGCTCTACAGGAAAACACCAAATTCGGAATGTATGAAACTCATAAAAGCCATATAGAGCATCCGGTTTTTGAAAATGAAGCTTTTAGTCTTATTCCTGTTTTGAGAAGATTAAAAGAAAAAGCCATAAAACAAATGGGTAGTTCAGGAGGAGGAAATCATTTTGTGGAATTTGGAGAAGTGGAAATCACAGAAGAAAAAAATGAATATAACCTTCCCAAAGGTAAATATTTAGGAATTCTCTCCCACAGTGGTTCCAGAGCATTAGGCGCAGAAATAGCCCGGTATTACACCCGGATAGCCATTGAACAATGCCCTTTACCCAAGGAAGCCCAACATCTGGCATGGCTGGATTTGGACACTCACCTGGGACTGGAATACTGGACAGCCATGAATTTGGCCGGAGAATATGCCTCCGCCTGTCATTCCGATATTCACCGAAGGCTGATAAAAGCTACAGGAGGAAGATTGCTGGCAAGAGTTGAAAACCATCATAATTTTGCCTGGAAGGAGATTCATAACGGAAAAGAAGTAATTGTTCACCGGAAAGGAGCTACTCCGGCAGCTGAAGGACAAATGGGATTTATTCCGGGTTCCATGACCTCCAGAGGATTTATTGTGAGAGGAAGAGGAAACGAAGAGTCCCTGTGTTCGGCTTCCCACGGTGCAGGAAGACTGTTATCCCGGAAAAAAGCCAATGACTCCATTTCTATGTCAGAAGTCAAAAAAGAACTGAAAATACATAAAGTGGAACTCATCGGAGGAAGTAAAGAAGAAGCCCCTATGGCATATAAGAATATCAATGAGGTAATGAATGCTCAGGTAAATCTTGTGGATATTATCGGAACCTTTATGCCCCGGCTGGTACGAATGAATAAAAATTAAAAAGAAAAAATATGACCACTGTAAAAAGATATAAAAAAACAGATTATAATTACGCAAAAGATTATTCCGTAGAATGTCCGGACTGTAAAAAAGAAGCCTTTGTTCTCCTTAACAATGAATCCAAGGATACAATAATTCAGTGTAATCACTGCTTATATAAACGGAACTATAATGATTTCATTCTTTATAAAGCCTGGGTTAAACTTAATTGTCCAAACTGTGGAAAAGGTATACACACAGAGCAAGGAGGTTTTAAAGAAAAACCTGTGAAGTTAAATGTAAATTGTCCGGAATGTGGATTTTCCCTACAAACAAAACCCCGAACAGAGAAGTATAACATACTTCACAAAAAGCAGGGAATGAAACATGATCCACTGTTAGGTTTTCCTCTCTGGTTTCAAGATGAGATAAAAGGCAATCTGTTTTGGGCTTACAACCGAAAACATCTTGATGAAATTCTGAATTATGTAAGTTCTGAATTGCGGGAAAGACAAACAAATTGGGGAATGACTATGGTGGAACGATTGCCTGGTTTCATAAAAGAAGCAGGAAACAGAGAACTAATAGTAAAGATTATTGCCCGACTTTTAAAAAAATGAATCAAATAAAAAAACATAAAAAAATCATACAGTTTTCCTCAGGCAGAGGTCCGGTGGAATGTGAATGGGTAACAGCCGGTTTATTCCGGCTGTTCTGTAACGAAATTAAAGGATTTTATCTGAAATACACCGTATTGGATTCTGTTTTAGGACAACAATCCGGAACGTTACAATCAGTCACTGTTGAGATAGAAGGAAGTCCGGAAGAACTTTATACCTTCCTTTCCCAATGGAAAGGAGTTATCCAGTACACAGGAAAAAGCAAATACCGGAAATTCCATAAACGGAAAAACTGGTTTATCGGAGTATATGAAATTTCCGATTGGGAAGAAACCCCTGTTTCCGATTCTGATATTAAATATCAGGCGGTACGAAGCCGGGGTGCAGGCGGACAAAATGTAAACAAGGTAAATACGGCTGTACGGGCAACCTACATTCCTAACGGAATTTCTGTACTTGCGATGGACTCCCGTTCTCAGTTTGAAAACAAAAAACTGGCAAAAGAACGGTTATTGAAAAAGTTAGTAGAAATGAATTTAGAAAAAAATAAAGAACAAATCCGGGAAAAGTGGACTAATCACCTGAGCCTCGAAAGGGGAAACCCGGTAAGAATCTTTACAGAAAAAGAATTAATATGAATGCAATACAAAATAAATACTATTTCCAGGCTTTAGATAATTTCCCTTACAACCTGGAAGAAACCATTGAAGCGCTAAACTATGCTTTGTCTTATGAAAAAGATGCAGACTGCCTTTGCCTGATGGGAAGGCTATATTCCGAAATACTGAACGATTATGAAACCGGTAAGGAATATTTTGAAGAAGCCATTCAGACAAATATAAATTCCGTAAACCTGTACCGGTATTATATTGATTGTTTATTGCGGAATGAAGATTATGAAGAGGCAGAAAAATTAATTGATTTTGCATTAACCATCAAAGGGATAGATAAAGCGGTGATTTTTGATAAAAAATCCTTTCTTTTTGAATATCTTGGAAAGTATAAAAAAGCATTAAAGGAAATTGAAAATGCCCGAAAATATACTTACAATGATAACTTTATGGGTTATCTGGATAATCGTCAAAAATTAATCAGAAGGAAAAGGAAACTTAAAGACAAACAAAATGTTTAAGAGCTAAAAAAGAGGATTTTAAATTAAAATCCTCTTTTTTATTTATTATAAAAACTATAAAAATGTATAAAACACTTATGGGCTGATTAACACTTTTTTAGTTATGGTCTTTTTATCTGCTGTCTGAATTTTTAATATTACTATTTTCCCCCCTTTCACTTTATCAAAAGGAATTTCATATTGAGGCTGTGATAATTTTGTTGCAGTAAATATTTTTTGTCCAGCCATATTATATACCTCTACTCCCTGAATATCAGAACTCTTACTGACAATAAAAACAGACTGATCATGAGTATAAACTTTTAATTCCTCTACATGAGTTAAGTCTTCCGTCCCCATACTATTCACAATAGTTACCGAAAAATCTTCCACCTGTCCGTAAGTGGGATTATAACATGGAGAAATGGCTACACCTTGAAAATCCGAAATTATTCGCATTCGTAAGGGTGTATTCAAAACAGCTGTTGCTGGAGGGGTTACATTCTCGGTTGCTGAACTGTTTACTGCTATCCGTTGAGAAAAAACAGTTTCTGTTACCGGATCAAATACTCCGTCATTATTATAATCAATATAAGCCCGGACATCCTGTATATTTAACAAAACTGAAACAGTTAATGGAGTAGCTGTTCCTGACATCAGATCTGTCAAAATACCTTCTGCATAGCATCCTTTAACTGCACTGTCTATATAAAAAAGGTATCCATCGCCTGTATATCCCCCTGAAATATAATTAATATCTCCGAATGTTACATTAGCAGGCCCCATATGGTTATTATTGTTTGGGTAACCAATAGAAGCGGGAACACAAGCCTGCTTTACACTTGAAACAGTACCTGATGGAACTTGTCCTCCTTTGGAGTTAATCAGAGTCCCCCTAAATTCCAATAATTGAGCGATAGCCCGATCACTTTGTCCCAATGTAAATCTGTCACGACAAGAACCATAATTCATAATATTATATTGTACTCCCTGGTAATAAGTTCCTGTACAAAAATTTATATCTGAACTGGTTTTACAAGGATAATCATAAAGTGCGCTTGGACTCCGCTCCGTATCGCAAACCAAATCATCATCCTTGGTACAATCACCTGTAGTGGCCGGACAGTTTGATCCATCAGAACTTGCTCCGTGAAATGTATGGCGTAACCCCATAGCATGCCCCATTTCATGTGGAAAAGTGGTCCTGGAAGTATTAACTACGGAAGACAGCATAAAAGAACCATCATTAGCTAAACTCGAGCTTGGATAATATGCATAACCCGCTGTTCCCCCAGAAGGTCCGTCGATGTATTTAACCACATAAATATTGTAATAATAGTTAGGATCCCAACGACTAAGAGCTTTTATATCAGCTTCTGAAGCACCGGAAGAACTATTATCTTTTAGCCCATAACTAGAATATTCAGGCAAAACAGAACCATCAATCCGTACAATTCCGTTAGTAGGATTACAGTTCATATCCCTTTTGGCTAAAACGAACCGAATAGGAATTGGGCTTCTTGTCCCTGGCCCTATATTCGGATTAGTTCCTTCATACACCTGATTGGCATAGTTTACCCATGCCTGAATATCCGCATCTGATTTATTGTATGGAGTACCTACAGCACCTCCATCGTGAATCACATGCACTACTACCGGAATTTCATAGATCTGATCTGTAGTTCTATAGATGCTGTTCATTTTGCCCGATTTAATCAATCGGGAAAGTTTTTGATCAAATTCCTGAATACTTCTAGCAAACTCAGGGTCTTTTTTCATAAGCTCCTGATTAACATGATCTGATCCGCAAAGTTCTACTTGCGGATATTTCTGGGCCATTCCTGTTACACTGACAAGAACCGATAACAATAAGGCATAAATATTTTTCATTGGAT